>NZ_BSBO01000013.1:0-93310 GCF_027924685.1 Sellimonas catena | reverse complement strand
AGAGCATTCTGTTAAAAAGAAACATAAAATGATCAGATAAAGTCCGAGCTGAATTGTCTGAAAATAAAAGAAATAAACTGATATCAAAAAAAGAAGAAAAAGTGCCAACGATTACTTGACACATACAGATAGGACGGTACAGTTGTCAAAAAAATACAAAACAAGTATAATAGAACCAGAGTGAGGAAAATCACCAGAACAGAAAGGAACGAGTATGAAAATAGGAATTGCAAATGACCACGCATCTGTAGAGATGAAACAGCAGGTTGTGGCATATTTAAAAGAAAAAGGATATGATGTAGTAAATTATGGCACGGACTCCACTGAGAGCTGTGATTATCCGGTCTATGGTGAGAAAATCGGACATGCGGTGGCATCCGGGGAAGTGGATTTTGGAATCGCGATCTGCGGTACCGGACTTGGAATTTCCCTTGCGGCAAACAAGGTCCACGGAATCCGGGCTGCCGTCTGCAGCGAACCGTACACCGCCAGACTGTCAAGACAGCATAACAACGCAAATATTCTTGCGTTTGGTTCCCGTGTAATTGGAATTGAACTTGCTAAGATGATTATCGACGAATTTCTTGGCGCTGAATTCGAAGGCGGCCGCCACCAGAGAAGAGTCGATATGATCATGGATGTAGAAAGAAGAGAGTCCAAACTGGATTAATCAAAAAGGAGGAAAAAAAGATGTATGCAGTATTTGATGAAACTCTTGTAACCGGAAATGAGATGATTGACGCTCAGCACAAGGAATTGATCGGAAAGATCGCAGACCTGGAAGAAGCCTGCGAGACACACAGAGACAAGGCGACAGCAGTGAAGCTTCTTAATTACCTTGCTGACTACACAGATTTCCACTTTGCAGCGGAAGAAAAGCTTCAGGAAGAGATCGCTTATCCGGGGCTGGAAGAGCACAGGGCAAAACACGAGGAATTCAAGCATGCGGTAGAAGATCTGCATGAAATGCTGGAAGAAGAGGAAGGCCCGACAGATGCGTTTGTCAAAGCGCTCAATGAGACCGTGACAGACTGGCTGTTCCGCCATATCAAGGGATTTGACCGCTCTGTGGCCGAATACAAAAACATGAGACAGAACAGTGAAAATTTATAAAAATAACTATTGTATATTCAGATTTAGCGTGTTAGAATAAACGCGTATGGAAAGCAGATATTCGTAAAGTTCTCCATGCAAATATTTTCTTAGCGGCCGGAGGCTGCATTATTGATTGAGTTAGAAGCTCAAATTTTATAAGTTGGTTACTTTATAACCGGTGTGCAACAGCATACACAACTTGTGAAACGGTCAATAAGAGTAGTAAAAGTAAAAATATTTGCTATATAGACTCTACGCCAATATCTGTCTGAATATGCGATAAAACTGTATATGTATCCACACAGTTTCTTTGACTGTGCGGAAAGAAGATAGAGAAGACACAAGTAAATGGTATGTATGCCGTCTGCCTGTGTCTTTTTGTTTTGCGGAAAACTTTCTCTCAGAAGGAGTTCCGACCTGGATCAGGGCAGGCATATCAATACGTAAGGGAGTAAGTGGAAATGGAGATGTTATCACAGAAGAGAGCGCCGATCTACGAGGCGCTGGAACGGTTCCGGAAAATGAGAATCGTGCCGTTTGATGTTCCGGGACACAAACACGGACGGGGGAACCCGGAACTGGTGGAGCTTTTGGGAAGCAAGTGTGTCGGTATTGACGTCAATTCGATGAAGCCGCTTGACAATCTCTGCCACCCGGTTTCTGTCATCAAGGAGGCGGAAGAGCTGGCAGCGGATGCATTTGGAGCGGCGCATGCCTTTCTGATGGTCGGCGGGACGACATCGGCAGTGCAGAGCATGGTGCTGTCCTGCTGTAAAAAGGGCGACAAGATTATTCTGCCGAGGAATGTCCACCGCAGCGTCATCAATGCGCTTGTGCTCTGCGGAGCAAAGCCGGTATATGTGAATCCGGATGTGGATCATCATCTGGGGATTTCTCTTGGAATGAAGGTATCCCAGGTGGAAAAGGTTATCCGGGAGAATCCGGACGCGGTGGCAGTGTTTGTGAATAATCCGACCTACTACGGTATCTGTTCGGATCTGCGCACGATCGTAAAGCTTGCCCATGAATACAATATGCTCGTACTTGCCGACGAGGCACATGGAACCCATTTTTATTTTGGAGACGGACTTCCGGTTTCTGCCATGGAAGCGGGAGCGGATATGGCGTCGGTCAGTATGCATAAATCCGGCGGAAGCCTGACGCAGAGTTCCTTCCTTCTGACAGGACCGAATGTCAATGCAGGATATGTGCGCCAGATCATCAATCTGACCCAGACGACAAGTGCGTCCTATCTGCTTCTTTCAAGCCTCGATATTTCCAGGAGGAATCTGGCGCTTCGCGGGAAAGAAGCATTCGCAAAGGTGGCGGAACTTGCCGAGTATGCGAGAAAAGAGATCAACCAGGTCGGAGGATACTATGCGTTTGCAGGAGAGATGAAAAACGGAAGCAGTGTGTTTGATTTCGATCCGACCAAACTTTCGGTACATACGCTGGACATCGGCCTTGCGGGGATCGAGGTGTACGATATTCTGCGGGATGAATATGATATTCAGATTGAATTCGGGGATCTTGGAAATATTCTGGCATACCTTTCCATCGGAGACAGGAAGCAGGAAGTGGAGCGGCTTGTCAGCGCCCTTGCGGACATTAAGAGACGGTATCAGAAAGACAAGACAGGAATGCTTTCACAGGAATATATTCCGCCGAAAGTTGTGATGACTCCGCAGGAATCCTTCTATGCAGAGAAAGAATCCCTCCCTCTGGAAGAGACGAGAGGACGGATCTGCAGCGAGTTTGTGATGTGCTACCCTCCAGGAATCCCGATTCTCGCACCGGGCGAGGAGATCACCGATGAGATTATTGACTATATTGTCTATGCCAAGGAAAAAGGATGTTCCATGACCGGGCCGGAGGATGAGAAGATCGAGCGGCTCAACGTACTGAAGGAGGAATAAAAAATGGAAATGTGGTTTTCAGATGAACATACGGACCATGCCAGACTGTCCCTTCGTGTGGAACGGCAGCTGTTCAGCGCCGAGAGCGAATTCCAGCGGATCGATGTGCTGGAATCGACGGAATTCGGCAAGGTTCTTGTGGTGGACGGAGATCTGATGCTGACGGAAAAGGACGAATTCATCTATCATGAGATGATTACCCATGTACCGATGGCAGTCCACCCGGATGTGAAAAAGGTGCTCGTTATCGGCGGAGGCGACGGAGGCGTTGTCCGGGAGCTGATTAAATACGAGACGATCGAGACCATCGATGTGGTGGAGATTGATCCGCTTCTTGTAGAGGTCTGCCGGAAATATATCCCGGAGATCGCCTGCAGCCTGACGGACCCGAGGGTGGCAATCTACCATGAGGACGGTCTGCGGTTTATCCGCTCCCGGACCGATGAATACGATCTGATTATCATCGATTCCCCGAATCCGTTCGGACCGGGCGAAGGATTGTTTACAAAGGAATTTTACGGAAACTGTTATAATGCCCTTCATGAAGACGGAATCATGATCAATCAGAACGAGAGTCCGTTCTATGCAGAAGAAGCGTACCAGTGCCAGCGGATGCACAAGCGGATTGTGGAAACCTTTCCGATCTGCCGGGTGTACCAGGCACACATTCCATCCTACCCGTCCGGACACTGGCTTTTCGGATTTGCGTCAAAACGGTATCATCCGCTGGATGACTTAAACGGCGTAGCATGGAAACTTCGGGGAATCAGTACGAGATATTATGCACCGAGGCTTCACGCGGGTGTGTTTGCCCTTCCGGTGTATGTGGAGGAACTGTTAAAAGATGTTGAAGAAAAACGTAATTAATTTTATCGGATGTGATGCAGAGTATGAGGATGCCAAGGTCGTCCTCTACGGTGCGCCGTTTGACTCTACCACATCCTACCGTCCTGGAACAAGATTTGCAGGACAGGCCATCCGGAATGAGTCTTACGGACTTGAGACATACAGTCCGTATCAGGACAAAGATCTTCTGGACTGCCATGTCTTTGACAGCGGTGATCTGGAACTTGCCATCGGGGATTCCGAAAAGGTGCTTGCTGCCATTGAGGAGCGTGCAGGTGAAATTTTAAAGGACGGAAAACTTCCGTTTCTGATCGGAGGAGAGCATCTTGTGACCCTTGGAAGCATCCGGGCCGTGGCAGGGCAGTACCCGGATCTTCATATCATCCATCTGGATGCCCACACGGATCTGAGAGAGGACTATCTGGGTGTGAAACTTTCCCACGCCTGCGTCATCCGGCGCTGCTGGGAGATTTTGGGAGACGGAAGGATCCATCAGTTCGGAATCCGCTCCGGGGAAAAGGAAGAGTTTTCCTGGGCGGCAGAGGGACATACAAACCTGCATCCCTTTGATCTGGAAGGGCTGGAAGAAACGATCGAAAACCTGAAAGGGAAGCCGGTTTATTTTACGGTGGACCTGGATGTCCTGGATCCGTCGGTATTTCCGGGGACAGGAACGCCGGAACCGGGCGGAGTCGATTATATGACGCTGCAGAGGGCAGTGACCGCTGTCTGCAGCAATGTGAACCTTGTAGGGTGTGACGTCAATGAGCTGTGCCCGCCGTATGATGCAAGCGGGGTGTCCACAGCCGTGGCATGTAAAATTATCAGAGAAATGCTGCTGGCAATCGGCAGGTAAAAGTAGAAGGAGGAACTTATCATGGGAAAAGTACTTGTAATCGGATGCGGCGGTGTCGCAGGAGTAGCAATTCAGAAATGTGCGCAGAATGACGCGGTGTTTGACGAGATCTGCATTGCAAGCCGTACAGTATCCAAGTGTGACGCGCTGAAAGAAAAACTGGAAGGAAAGACAAAAGCAAAAATCACAACCGCGCAGGTGGACGCGGACAACGTGCCGGAACTTGTGGAGCTGATCAAGAAGGTACAGCCGGACGTCGTGCTGAACCTGGCGCTTCCGTATCAGGATCTGACAATCATGGATGCCTGCCTGGAAACCGGCGTACACTATGTGGACACAGCAAACTATGAGCCGGAAGATACGGCAAAGTTTGAATATAAATGGCAGTGGGCGTACCGCGAGAAATACGAAAAAGCAGGAATCACGGCCCTGCTTGGAAGTGGATTCGATCCGGGCGTGACAAGTGTATTTTCCGCTTATGCGCTGAAACACTATTTTGACGAAATCAACTACATTGATATTCTGGACTGCAACGGCGGAGATCATGGATACCCGTTCGCAACCAACTTTAACCCGGAGATCAATATCCGGGAAGTGTCCGCAAAAGGCTCCTACTGGGAGGATGGACACTGGGTAGAAACCGAGCCGATGGAAATCAAAAGAGAGTATGATTTCCCGGAAGTAGGAAAGAAGGATATGTACCTTCTGCACCATGAAGAGATCGAGTCTCTGGCACTCAACATCCCGGGTATCAAGAGAATCCGTTTCTTCATGACATTCGGACAGAGCTACCTGACTCACCTGAAATGTCTGGAAAATGTAGGAATGACATCCATCGAGCCGATCATGTACGAAGGAAAAGAGATCGTACCGCTTCAGTTCTTAAAGGCTGTCCTTCCGGACCCATCCACTCTGGGACCGAGAACAAAAGGAAAGACCAATATCGGATGCATCTTTATCGGCAAGAAGGATGGAAAAGAGAAGAAACTTTACATTTACAATACGTGCGATCATCAGGAATGCTACAAGGAAGTAGGTTCCCAGGCGGTTGCCTACACGACAGGTGTTCCGGCCATGATCGGTGCGATGCTTGTGATGAACGGTACCTGGCAGAAACCGGGCGTCTTCAATATGGAAGAGTTTGATCCGGATCCGTTCATGGATGCACTGAACAAATGGGGACTGCCGTGGAAGATCTGTGAGAACCCGGAACTGGTAGATTAGGGCGCGGCCATGAGAAAAGAAGAACTTCGCACGCCGTGCTATATTGTACAGAAAGAAAAGCTGGAAGCGAATCTGCGGGTATTAAAGCAGCTTCGCGAGGAGACCGGGTGCCGGATCCTGCTGGCCCAGAAGGCATTTTCCATGTATTCACTGTACCCGCTCATCGGGGAATATCTGGACGGGACGACGGCCAGCGGGCTTTATGAGGCCAGACTGGGGGCGGAGGAGATGGGGAAGGAAAACCACATCTTCTCCCCTGCTTACCGGGAGGAAGAGTTTGACGAGATTCTTTCCCTCTGCGGACATATTGTTCTGAATTCCCCGGCCCAGATCCGAAAATATAAAGACCGGGTGAAAAAAGCAGGGAAAAGCCCGGGAATCCGGGTAAATCCGCAGTGCTCCACCCAGGAGGGACATGCCATTTACGATCCATGTGCACCGGGATCACGCCTTGGAACAGTGAAGGAACAGTTGACGGAAGAACTGATGGACGGTATTGAAGGCATCCATTTCCATACGCTCTGCGAGCAGAATTCCGATGATCTGGAAGTGACGCTGCGGGCGGTGGAGGAGCAGTTCGGGGCGTGGCTTCCAAAGATGAAGTGGATCAATTTTGGCGGCGGCCACCATATTACAAGAAGCGATTATGACATTAAACGGTTAAAGCGGTGCATCTGCCATATGCAGGAAACATACGGACTGGAAGTCTATCTGGAACCGGGGGAGGCCGTCGCGCTGAATGCGGGGACGCTTCTGACGGAGGTGCTGGAGACAATGGAAAACGGCATCCGGATCGCCATTCTGGACACTTCCGCAGCATGCCATATGCCGGATGTACTGGAAATGCCGTACCGTCCGCCGCTGAAAGATGCAGGCCTTCCGGATGAGAAGCCTTACACATTCCGTCTTGCCGGCCCGACCTGTCTTGCGGGAGATGTGATCGGTGATTATTCTTTTGACCATCCGATCGCACCAGGGGAATGGCTGGAATTTCAGGATATGGCAATCTATACGATGGTAAAAAACAATACCTTTAACGGGATGAAACTTCCGGATATCGTATTGGAAGATCAGGGAGACTATCAGATCATCCGAAGCTTTGGATACGACGAATTTAAACGTAGACTCTAAAAAATAATAGACATAGTGTTGCATTTCAAGTCTTTTTATATTATAGTGAAAGAAGAAAAAGAGGAGGATGCCGGCATGACAGGACAGAAAGTGGATAAAAGAGTTGCGAGAACCAAGACAAGATTAAAAGAAGGTCTGGCAGATCTGATGACGGAAAAAAGTATTCAGGAGATTACGGTAAAAGAGCTTGTGGCCCATGTCCACATCAACCGTTCTACTTTTTATCTGCACTACTCTGATATTTCCAACATGCTTGAAAATGTGAAGCAGGAGCTGATAGAGGAGATTGCCGAAGTGATGGAAACTTATCCGCCGGAACCATTTTCCGAGCAGAGTGTTCTGTTTATGAAGGACATCTTCTTTTCTCTCGGGAGAAACCGCAAACTGTATCGATCTCTTATGGGAGAAAACGGGGATCCGGCCTTTGTTCAGGAGGTAGAGGATCTTGTCGGAGAGAAGTGCCTGACCGGACTGAAGCGCCAGTTCCCGAATGAGATGAATGTATTGAAATATTCCTACCGGTTTTGTCTGTCAGGCTGTGTCGGGCTCATCCGCTACTGGCTCCAGAAAGATCCGGAGGAATCGGAAACGCCGGAAGAGATGGCAGATATTGCATTCCGCTTTATTATGAGCGTGATCCGCGATACGCACCCAAGAGTCCGGAGATAACAGGGGGGACGAAGATGCAGATTGAGACGTTGAAACAGGTGGGAGCCATTTATCTGGAACAGATCCAGGAAGGATTTGATCAGTGCGACTGGGTAGAATTCACACTGGATGCCGGGGAAGCTGTGGATAAACTGTCCGCAGAATGGGAGGCATGTGGAAAAGAGAATGCCTGGGCGGATTTTTATTACTTCACTCTTCCCGATGAGGCGAAGGAAAAGATCAGGGAAAGCCTGACGGAAGAGGAAAACAGGTACCTAAAAGAGCTGGAAGCGGAGGAAGACGGCATCATTTTTCCGCTGGAGGAACGGCTTCTGAGGCTGCTTGCGAAGCTGAATGAGACCGAGATGCTCTTTTCCACCTTTTACTTTACTAATCCGGCAAGCACCTGGTGGGGAAATTACCGGAAAAACTATGTGGTGTTCCGGGAAAAGAAATGAAAAAGCAGCGATGAGAGTGAATAGAAAAAACAGATAAGGAAAGGACATGGAGCATTTTCCGGCTCCATGTCCTTTCTGTCTGTGGCTCTTTATTCTTCTTCCGGTTCTTTTTCGACCTTTGATACAAGTGCGGACTGGATTCTTCTTCTGGAGATCGCATCTACGTGGATGTGAATATCCCCGACATCCAGATCGACAGTTGTACCATCTTTCGGGATCGTCTTCAGATTGCTGAACACCATTCCGCCAAGTGTGGTATAGTCGGAAGATTCCGGGAGATCGATGTCCAGTTCTTTTGCGATGTCATCGACATCTGCGGTTCCGGTGACTCTCCAGAGATTTTCTTTGAGCTGTTCGATCTCCGCCGGTTCGTTTTCATCAAATTCATCGTAGATATTTCCAAAGATTTCTTCCACCAGGTCTTCCAGCGTTACAATACCGGAAGTATCGCCGTACTCGTCAACCACGATTGCAATGTGCAGTTTCTGCTTCTGCATATCACGGAAGAGCGTGGATGCATGAACCGTTTCCGGGATAAAGTATGCCGGACGCAGAAGTTTACGGATGTCCGTTTTCTCACCGTTGGCGCGGGAAAGCAGGAATGTACGCGCATTAAGTACACCGATAATGTCGTGGAGATCATTCTGGTATACAGGGTAACGGGAAGTACCGGATTCCGTAATAAGCTGCGTGATTTCTTCATCGGTAGCATCCGCTGAGATGGCGATGATCTCAGATTCATGTGTCATACAGTTCCGGACAATGGTGTCATTAAATTCCAGCACATTCTGGATCCATTCTTTCTCATCGCTGTCAATTGATCCGTTCTCTTCTCCGAGCTCTACCATGAGACGAATCTCATCCTCCGTTACGGTCTCTTCTTCCGCTTCCGTCTTCATACCAAACATCTTCAGTACAAGATTGGTAGAAAGAGAAAGAAAGGCAACTGCCGGCTTCATAATCAGAGCAACAAAAGAAACTACACGATAGACAAATTTTGCTACAGCAAAGGATTTCTGCATGGCAATCCGTTTTGGAACCAGTTCACCGAAAATCAGTGTGAAATAGGAAAGAATAATGGTGATCACGATAACGGAGAGTGTATCCAGTACTGAGACCGGGAGAGAATGAAATCCCAGGTCTTTGTATACCCAGTCTACCAGATAGCCGGAAAAGTTGTCCGCGGCAAACGCACTGCCGAGGAATCCTGCCAATGTAATTCCGATCTGGATGGTTGAGAGAAATCCGGAAGGCTCTTCCACCAGTTTCAGAAGACGGGCACAGGTTTTATCGCCGTCCTCCGCCGATTTCCGAAGTTTGGAGGCATTCAGTGAGATCACTGCGATCTCCGCCGCCGCAAAAAATGCATTTAAAAAGATAAGAATGACCTGCAGCAAAAGCTGGGGTAATATAGAATTCATAAATCAGTTCTCCTTTATTCATCATATTATTTGTAAAAATGTAAAAGCTTCAAATGCCGGTAAAATACAGGCGCTGTCATAGCCGAAGCCGGATAAAAAAACACAAAAAGGCATAGCCTGTTGTTTCATGAAACGACAGACTATACCTCATATCCGGATTTATGTTCATTTTTACAAAATTATGATGCTCAGAATCACCGTCGCTTGAGTCGTCCATAAAAATGTAATACATCCTTTCTGAAAATAATCATCTGTTACTGACAGATGTCGAGATGATTATATAGGATGGCGGTGAAAATGTCAATAGCGCAGTCTGAGAGTTCTCATACGACGCGTATCCGGAACCGGTTCAGGTTCAGGCATCAGGAAACCCGACCGGACATTTCATAGACCTTTTCGGCAGCCGCCATGGTGGACTCGCGGTGGGAGACGATGACGATTGTTTTGTCCCGGCCCAGATCTTTGAGAGATCTCAGAATGATGCTTTCGTTGAGGGAATCCAGGTTGCTGGTCGGCTCGTCCAGAAGGATGAGCGGAGCATCGTGGAGAAAGGCTCTTGCCACCCCGATCCTCTGCTTTTCTCCGCCGGAGAGAGTATCTCCGAGTTCTCCGACCATGGTGTCATATCCATTCGGAAGGCTCATGATAAACTCATGGAGAGATGCCTTTTTCGCGGCTTCCTCGATTTCAGCCCGGGACGCGCCCGGCTTTGCGACCGCGATATTGTTGGCAATGGAATCGTGGAAGAGGCTTGTCTCCTGAGTGACATAACTTTCCATATCCCGGAGGTCTTTCGTGTTGATCGAAGCAATCTCCCGTCTGTCGATCTGGATGGAACCGCTGTCCGTATCATAAAAGCGCATCAGAAGTTTGAGAAGCGTGGATTTTCCGGAACCGCTCTTTCCATGCAGACCGATCCGGCTTCCCTTTGGAATGGAAATGGAATAATCGGAAAGGATCTGTTCCTCCTCGTATGCAAAGGAAAGATTCTGACATTCGACAGACCCGAATTCAGACGGTTCTTTTCCGGTGACTTCTTCAATTTCCGGTTCTTCTTCCAGAAGAGACAGAACACGTTCGCCGCTTGCAAGTGTCTGCATCAGATTATTGGAAAGTCCGGACAGCGCCACGACCGGGCCAAAGGAGCCCATCATCAGAATCGTACACAGAAAAGCGCCTTCCATATCCATCCGGCCTTCCATGCACATCCATGCGCATAAGAAGAGCATCCCGAAAGAGAAGAACAGGATCAGAAGACTTGTCAGTCCTCTCTGGTTTCCTTCCAGTTCTTTCATCACAGTCTGTTTCCGGTTGAGTTCCCTGCTCCGCGCTTCCAGTTCTTCCATCCGTTCTTTGCCGCAGCTGTACTGGATTGTTTCATCCAGTCCCCGAAGGCTGTCCAGAACAAAACTGTTCAGCTCACCGAATTCATTCCGGAATGCCATTCCGGATCCGGCACCTTTCCGTGAATTCCACACCGGAATGAGAACGCCGACTGCCACATAGCCGCACAGCGCAAAGATTCCTGCCGGGATGCTGTAGCGGAAGAAAAAAACTTCCATGATCAGGCAGGTCAGCACGGCAATGGCAATCGGTGAAATGGTGTGGGCATAAAACACTTCCAGAAGTTCAATGTCCGTCGTCAGGATGGAAATCAGATTTCCTTTATCCTTCCCGTCCAGCTTTGCCGGACAGAGACGGCGGAGGGCGGCAAAGACCTTATGACGGATCAGCGCCAGCAGCTTGAACGCGATATAGTGGTTGCATGCCTGTTCACCGTAGTGGAGAATGCCTCTGAGAATGGCAGCAGCCCCAAGACAGAGAAACAGAAATCTCAGTGAAAATCCGCCCGTCAGGCCGGAAAGCTTCAGAATTCCAGCGCCGGCCATGACCGTAAGGAAAATAGCGCACAGATAGCCTGCCACTCCCAGGAGGATGGCCGCAAGCATGACATGGAGCAGAGGACGTACGAGTCCGATCAGCTGTCCCATGATTTTGATTCCGCTTCGTCGTTTCATGATTCAATCCCCCTTATCCTGCATAAATCCTGCTGCTTTTTGAACATGGCCGCATAGCTGCCGTTTTGCAGCATCAGTTCCTCGTGTGTACCGCTCTCGGAGATTTCCCCTTTTTCCATCATGTAGATGCAGTCGGATGCCGTCACATTGGCCAGACGGTGGGAAATAAAGAGAATGGTCTTTGTCTTTGCGAGTTCCCGGACCACTTCCATGATCTGGTCTTCGCTTTCTACATCAATATTCGACGCCGCTTCGTCGAGAATGTACATTGGCGTATCATGGAGAAGGGCTCTTGCAATGGCAAGACGCTGTCTCTGACCGCCGGAGAAATTGCTTCCCTGCTCCTCAAGCACCGTATCCAGTCCGTTCTGGTTTTCCAGAAATTCCAGAAGACGCACTTTCTGAAGCGCATCTTTCATCTCGGAATCGGACGCATCAGGATTTCCCATCCGGAGATTGTCCCGGACCGTTCCTTTAAAGAGATAACTGTTGTGGCGGATCAAGGTGACGGCATGCATCAGATTCTCCTCACGGATTTCGGATACCGGAATTCCGTTGATCCGGATCCGGCCGCGGAAGTTCCGGATCTTCCCGGTCAGAAGAGCGGCGGCAGTACTTTTTCCACAGCCGGAAACACCGACAAGGGAGATAAAGCTGCCTGCCGGAATGGTCAGGGAAATATCCTTTAATACCGGTTTCTCTTTTTCATAGGAAAATTCTACGTGGTCAAAGGATGCCTGTACCGGACCGGCCTCCAGATGTTTTATTCCGCCCTGTCCTTCTTCCAGATCCAGAATCCGGAAAATCTTGTCACTTGCCGACATTCCGTTCATGGCAATGTGGAAGAAAGAACCAAGGAGTCGGAGAGGAATGAAAAATTCCGATGCCAGAAGGATAATGGTAAATGCTCCGGCAAAGCTGACGTGTCCGTCCGCGTATTCCAGTACGGTGACGATCATTCCGATGGCCGCGCCGCCGTAGGCGACAAGATCCATCACACTGACAGAATTCAGCTGCATGGTCAGTACCTTCATGGTAATCTTGCGGAAGCGTTCGGCCTCCTCGTCCATCTCACGGGCTTTCATCCCGTCTGCCTGATAGATTTTCAGAGTTGTCAGTCCCTGCAGATTTTCCAGAAAACTGTCACCGAGCTCCGTGTAGATTCCCCAGTATTTATTCAGCAGTTTTTTGGCAAATTTCTGCACCGCCACAATGGATACCGGAATCAGCGGCACACAGATCAGAAGAATGAGGCTTGCCTTTAGGCTGACAGGAGCCAGCACAAGAAACAGTGTGACCGGAGCCAGAAGGCTGTAAAACAACTGTGGAAGATATTTTCCATAGTAGATCTCCAACTGTTCCACCCCTTCGGTGGTTACCTGTACGACCTCGGAAGTCGGCACCTTTTCTTTATACGATGCGCCGATCCGCAGAAGTTTTTCATAAATCTGACGGCGCAGTACAAGTTTGACGTCGGAACTTGCCTTTCCTGAAGCGATGGCGGCCATTTTTTCGCAGCCAAAGCGGACAAGAAGCGAAAGAACCGCAATGACGGCGGTCCGGATCCAGATTCCCTGATTCAGTGCGCCGGTCATCAGACTTTGCAGAAACGTGCCTGCCGCAAAGATGGCCGCAATCTGAAACAAAAGAGCGATCCACTGCCAGAGAATATTCTGGATAATATATTTTTCAGATCCCTTCAAAAGCTTCATGAGCCTTGTCTTGATCATATCATTGTTCTCCTTTTAGTTTTTTCTTTTCTTTCATCGAGCAGATCATGTGATCCACTGCCATAACGGGATGGTGCAGCAGCATCCTTGGACCGGAAAACCGCATGACTTCCCGGATCCGTTCCCGCATTTCCGGGCGGTAGCAATGCACGCGGCAGTTGCTGCAAAAGGTTTTTGATTCCATGAACGGACAATGGTCCGAGCGAAGGTGCGAGTAGGAACGAAGCTCCAGACATTCCGGGCAGAGCTGTTCCTTTGCTGTATGATGCTTTTTACGGCAGTAGAGAGCGATCATCAGATCGACGACCTGCTTTTCACGCTCTCTTTTGTCTGCCGTGCTGAGATTCTTCCTCATGACTGCTCACCCTGCGGGATAGTACGGATTTTTGTAAAAAAGTAGGTGTATTTAAAGAGGATCAGGAAAACGATGAAAAGCCTGCCCGGCAGATTTGACATCATATACATGGCGATCAGAAGCATGGCAGAAGCCGGAAGCAGAATACAGAGCTTCGTCTTCAACGTCATGGCCCGTTCCTTTACAAAACTGTCCAGATGATTCTGGTACAGACGTGTTCCCATAAACCAGCGGTGGAACCGTTCGGAGCCTTTTGCAAAACAAAAAGAGGCTACCAGAAGAAACGGTGTGGTCGGCAGTACCGGAAGTACGACGCCCACAGCGCCGAGAGCGAGTGACAAAAAGGCTGCGATCAGCCACAAAAAGCGAAAAGGATTTCGTTTCATAAATACCTCCTGATTTACTTGGTGGATAGTCTCGACTAACTTGCGAACCTATCCTAGCATAGGAGGCAAGAGGATTTCAAGCAAAAAAAATGTTCCGGGGACGGAACATTTTGGAAAAGGACCCGGAAAACAGTCTGTTTTCTGCGGGTCCTGATTGTTCCGCCCCTGGAACAAAGGGCTGTTTATTTAAAAATCATGATCATTCGAGCGCGGCTCTTTGGCATATGCATTGGTCCGACAGAGCAGGTAAACTCCATCTCCACACTGGCCTGCAGGATCCGCTCCTCCTCCCGGTAAAAGAAATCCAGAGGCTGGATCGGAAAGACAAATGCATCCTCCCGGCGTCCGCATGGCCGGGAAACGCCGTGGATGAGACAGGAGAGGCTGTCCACCTGCCCACGCATCCGCATACCGCGGACACGGGAATCCTGTTCCACCTCCCGGATTTTCAAAAAGACCTCGCCTTTTCCTTCCTGAATCCGGAGCAGCCCGGGATGGAAAAAACCCTGATCCGCCATGGAAAGCTGTGCTTCTTCTTTCCAAACCTTGTAGATGGAGAAGGCAAATTCGTACTCTCCGTCCGGAAGCTGGAAACAGAGCCGGTCTCCCGGAATTTCAGTAACAGATTTCAGGGAAGCAAAGAAAATGGAAAGACGGTGCCGGGAATACAGTTTTTTTCGGGTGTCCGTCGAAAGCGCACAGACAGTCCGTCTGGCTTCCGCTTCTAACAGGTCACCCTGCAGAAAAATCTCCGACTGTAACCATTCTTTCATCTGGTCAACTTCCTGCCGGAGAGCACGGGCTGTCTTTTCGCCGTCAGGGGATAACATTGTTTTCCCAGGTTCCGCCACGTAGCCCATCTCAAAAAAGGCACCCAATGTCCGGCTGAACGTGGATTTGGCAACACCGCAGGCTTTTGCAGCCGCAGTTACGGACAGGGGATGAGTTTTCCTGTCATATAAAAACAGCAGATATTTGATTTTCTCTTCTGTAAGATTTTTGGCCATGCCGTCTCACCTCATTTGGTTAGCAATATCTAACCAAAACAGTAGCATTGAAACAACCGGATGTCAATTCTTTTTTGCCCGAAAGCAACATACTGTGGACTATGACATCATTACAAGCCGGGCCACAGCAATCGGATCATCCTCAGAGAAGCCCTGAGCACAGTATAAAATCGTGTGGACATAGTCTGCCTCCAAAGACAGTGCAAGTGCGATCTCTTCTACAGATTTTCCTTCTCTATAGACAGAAAGAACCTGTTGAACATCAGAAATGGTTCTGGCAAGCGCCGGATCCTGAGTCTCATCTGAACTAGCGGATGGAATTTCGTCTTCAGGGAGCATGAAATCTTCCAGTTTCAGCTCTTTATTCTCCTCGTTTTCCTTGTAATATTCTTCGGACAGCTCCCAGTCCGTCATATCAAATGAAGTTTCTTTGTCAGCCATGGAAAAACCTCCTTTAAAAATAGGTGACTTTATTGTAATATGAACAACAGAAGAGTGCAAGGAAAAGAGGCGATACGATGAGGTATTACATTGCGGACTGCCACTTTTTCCATCGGGGACTGAATGAAAAGATGGACAAGAGAGGTTTTGCGGATGTGGAAGAGATGAATGAATATATGATCCGGAAATGGAACAAGAAAGTACGTCCGAAGGACGAGGTTGTCATTCTGGGAGATTTCTCCATGGAAAAAGGAGAACGGACTAATGAGATTCTGCGGAGACTTCACGGAAGGCTGTATCTGATCGAAGGAAATCACGATTATTATCTGAAGGATTCCGACTTTGAACGAGAACGTTTCGTATGGATCCGGCCTTACGCGGAGATGAAAGACAACAAACGGAAAGTCATTCTCTGCCATTATCCGGTCTTCTGCTATCACGGACAGTACAGGAAAGACCAGGAAGGAAACGCGCGTACCTACATGATGTACGGCCATGTCCATGACAGCTTTGATGAAGTACTGGTATCCCGATTTGTCCGGGAAACCGGGGAGACAAAAAGGGTCAATATGTACACAAAAGAGGAGGAGACGATTCCGTGCAACATGCTGAACTGCTTCTGCATGTATTCCGACTACGAACCTCTCTCTCTGGACGAATGGATAGAACATAACAGAAACAGGAGGGCAAAACAGGGAGGCAGCGAGGAAACCGCACAAGGGGATGGCGCGCCGGAAAAAAGAATGGTATAGTAAATGAGGAAGACAACGAAAATCAAGCGATCAGAAAGCAGCAGACGGAGGAAAAAAACGATGCGCAAAGAAGCAGCTTTAAAGATGTGGTGGGAACTGTACGAAGCAGCCTGCCGGATAGAAGAATTGAAACCATGGGAGTACCTGACAAAGGATCAGTATGTCGTCATTCAGTTAAAAGATGAGAAAGAACCGGTCTTTCTCCGTATCCTTGGTAACGGACAGGGAGAGGAAAAAGAGATCCAGATTTATCCGGGATTCAAAGGATGGCAGGATCTGACCATGATTGCGGAACTGGGAACCGGAATGGAAGAATATCTTTCCGAAGATTATGCCATGGCGGACCGCCGCGCTTTGATCTGCAGATACGGAAAGAAGTCAGACATGATGTATTCACAGCAGGAGGTTTCAAAGGCATTGAATCTTCCGATGGCAAAAGAAGAGATGTGGCCGAATTTTATCTCTTACCGTTCCAGATACATTCCATTTTCACCGGATCAGGACGAGGTGCTTCTGATGACAGAGGCCATCCGAAACCTGTTTATGTGCATCCGGGCGCTGGAAGAAAAGAAGCTTCCAATGAAGTGGGAGGAAAATGAACGGCTCTGCCGGATTTTCAATGTAGAGACCGGACTCTGGAACATGTTCCCGGCAAAGATTTCGAAACAGACCAGGCCATACATGGGAATGCAGATTCAGAAAGAAGAATTAAAAGAAGAACTGAAAAATACTCCGGAAAAAGAGCAGAATGTTCAGATTGATTTTTACTATACTCATATCGCAGAAAGCGACGAAGAGGCGGGAAGACCGAGAAATCCATTTCTGTTCGTTGCGGCGGACGAAAAGACCGGAAAAATCATAACCCGGTATTTCCTCAAACCGGAGGAGACAGAGCTGTCTGTGGTATCCAATTTCCTCTTAAGCCATCTGAAACAGCAGGGAAGAATGAGAAAGATCACTTCCGGAAATCCGTGGATCATCAAGGCGCTGGAACAGATCTGCCAGGAGCTGGGGATTGAGACGGAATTAGGAAGAACGGAAGTGCTTGAGGAACTGATGAAGAAGATTGAAAACCGGATGTAGGAGATACAGATGAAAACATTTCAGATAAAATTGGCGGAAAAGAAAACAAAACCACCGGTATGGAAGCGGTGTATTGTGCCGGGAGGCATTACCTTTTCACAGCTTGCCGTGATTCTGGAGGCAATAGCGGAGACAGAAGTTTCAGAACAGTATGAATTTGAATTTTACCAGGCCGGAATTCAGTTAAGAGAGTGGAGAGAGGGCGAACAGGCAGTCAGAAGATATAATTTTGATTACTGGTGTTCTTCTGATACTTATATTGACGATCTCATGGGGAGGGAACCATGGTTTACATTCCGGACAGGAAAAGAAAAGGAATATCGTGTTACGATTGAAAAATGTGTCACGGACGAGAAACCATATCCATATATTCTCAAACAAAAAGAAAGTCCGGACAGCAGGACATGGATGGACGTGGAGAAAGCGAATCAGGAGCTTCGCGGACAGTTTCAGGTGACTTATGGAGATCCGGATTACCGGACATTTGACGAGTTGAAACAGGAGATGAAAACGGGTAGTTTCGGACTCAGGGGAGCAGAAAAACCTGTGAGCCGTGCAGAACGCAATGAGAAATCCTCAGAGACAAAGCTGCGGGAGTTTGCGGATCTTTTGCAGAAGCATCTTGCAGAAAACAGGAATGCGCAGGAACGATATACACGAAATCCTGAGATGGCAGAAATTATGTCCTCCTGGACGAAAGAAGAACTTAAAAGTCTGGCAGAAGACCTGGAATTAAAAGGATATCATTCTTTAAAAAAGGATATTCTGGTCGGCAAAATCAAGGAAGAACTTTTGAAGCCGTCTGTGATGGAGAGACAGATGATGATGTTCAGTGATGAGGAAATTGCTGCATTTGAAAGCGTACTGAAAACAACGGGATATTACCCGGTCAGAAAAGATCTGGAATTGCTGGAGGGATTTTATAATCTGGCCTATGCGGGAATTTATAATGACAATTTCGCCGCAGTTCCGGATGAGGTAAAGAAAATATACAAAAAGGTTAATACACCAAAATTCCGGAAAAAGAGGAAGACAGAAATGCTGCGGGAAAAATAAGAAGGGATAAAGAAGAGAAATAGAGGCGTATTGTACAGGTGGCACACCGAAGTCAATACGCCTTTTCTGCTTTATTTGATGACAAATGCGGCTGGAAACATCAGCACTTTTCTCAGGGTCATGCTATGTTCTTCTTTCTTATAAGAATAAGACACCGGAAACCAGACAGGTGTAGACATTCTACACAAATTTAGCGAAAAGAATGGAATAAGTCAGAAGGCTATTATATAATTTACCTTTAGGGAAAATGCTTTGGGATTGTGTCAGAAAATAACTCAGAAAAGGGGATTGTCATGAAAGTATTAGTGATACCAGATGTTCACCTGAAACCATATTTGTTTACTCAGGCATCATCCATTCTGGAGAGCGGTGCTGCCGACCAGGCGGTCTGCCTGATGGATATTCCGGACGACTGGGGACAGGAATATCATATTGAACGATATGTAGAAACGTATGATGCTGCGATCGCATTTGCCAAGAAGTATCCGGACACACTCTGGGCCTATGGGAATCACGATTTGTGTTATATGTGGAACGAACGGGAAAGTGGATACAGTGTAGCGGCTGCCTGGACAGTAAGAGAAAAGCTGATGGAGCTAAGACGTGCACTGCCGGAAGGAAACGAGATCCGGTACATTCAGAAGATTGACCAGGTGCTGTTCTGCCATGGCGGCATCCGGGACGAATTTGTAAAGGGAACGGTAGAAGCGGAAAAGTATGATGACGTGGACGAAGTGGTGCGCACGATCAATGAGTTTCACCACGACCTGATGTGGAATGATATCTCTCCGATCTGGTACCGCCCGCAGTATTCCAGCTGGAAAATGTACGGGGAGGATCAGGCGCTTCAGGTGGTCGGGCACACTCCGGTAGAAGCGATCTACAGAAGAGGAAGTGTGATATCGTGTGATGTCTTTTCCACATACCGGGACGGAAGCCCGATCGGATCCCGGGAATTTCCGATTATCGATACAAAGACATGGGAATTTCAGGGAGTAAAATATTGACTGCACGCAACGTGCAGGACTAGTATATCAGACAGGACAAACCCGTGTTAAATGGTCAAAGGCCCTGAATGTGCCAGATGAGAGGGAAAACAAAGGATAAAGGAGAGAGAAAAAGTGACAAATCTTATGAGAAAGATGAATGTGAAAAAAGTAACGGCAGTCATTGTGCTGCTCGTAGTCATGATTCTGTCTATGACAGTTGTTTCAAAAGTGGCAAGTGATCCGGAAAATCATAAGAAGACGATCGAATCATTGGATGAAAAGAAGGAAGATGTTCTGAAACTCACAGCTACATCTGCAGCGGCATCCACAGCTCTCGCCGCCATTCCTGGCGATGCGACAACACCGGTGGCAAATAAGCTTGCGGATCTGACATCGTATTTCCTGATTATTTTGATGGTGGTCTTTCTGGAAAAATATCTGGTCACTCTGACCGGCTATGCCGCATTTACCATTTTGATTCCGATTGCATGCGTATTGCTTGCTGCCGGAATCTGTGCAAATAAGGCGGTACTGAAAATGCTGGCAGCAAAAATCGCACTGTTTGCTGCCGTGATCTTTCTTGTAATTCCATTTAGCATGAAGGTCTCTTCGATTATAGAAGACACATACGAGATATCTATGGAAGAAACAGTGAAAGGGGCGGAGGATCTCACAGATGAAATCAATGAGAACACGGATTCCGAAGGCAATATCATCGAGAAAGCGCTGTCAAAGATCAAAGACGGAGTAACCGGACTGCTGGATAAAGGGGAACAGATCCTGAATCAGTTTATTGAGACGATTGCCGTTATGCTGGTAACATCCTGTCTGATTCCGATTCTTGTACTCGTCTTTATGCTCTGGTTCATAAAGATGCTGTTCGGAATCCAGATCAATGTGCCAAAAGATATGCCAAAACGGATCGCGTCAAAAGTCCCGGGACAGAAAAAGGTGGGTGCCAAATTGCAGGATAAGGTCAGTGCTTCAGAAGAGACAGATGGAAGGACGGATGCATAGCTATGATGGAACGATGAAAGAAATGACATTTGATTTTGCGGCAAAAGATATCAGGGGCAATTGGAAAGGTTCGCAGGAGACAGTGATAGTGATATCGAGTCAGAGTAGAATTAGTAGTATGGGTGTGATAAAATATATTTTGTATTAATTTTACAAACGATCTATGCTATCTTAAACGTAAGAAAGAGGTGTCTGATATGAACAGATTTTCTGAAAAAGACTGGAAATTATTTCGGAGAAAAATTGTCGGATGGCAGGAAGCATATATGGATAAATTGAATAAAGAATATATCGAAATTCTTAGCGGTGAGGGAGATCCATCTGATAAATTCTGGAAGCTCGAGAAGCGAATCAAAGAGGATAAAAAGAATTGTGGAGTACAGTGTGAAATGAGCAGGTCCAATCAGTTCTATATTATAATGTCTTTGTTGAATGAAGGTGCGATTGTGTTGGAGGATCTTGATGATTTTAGTGATGATTTGAAAGATACAATTAAATTTTTTTACAGAAATACATAAACAAAGTTTGTGGGAGATTATAGAATTATAGTCCTATAATCTCCCATATTTTCTATATTTACAAGTTTCTTATACTATGATAATTATTTTGCGAATTGGAAAATGCTTACCTGGAGTCTATCTTCTATGCTAATGTTATGTAAATGAATAAAAATGGAAAATGTGTCAAAAATATTCAATGGAGGGTTGCAAATGGTTGATGCAAAGCATAATATAATGAGTAAAAATGGTAAATGTGTCAAAAATATTCAATAAAACGAGGTGGCATATGGAAATTAAGAGAGACAATTATTTAGAAGCTCTAATAAATCGAATGCATAATCATATGATCAAAGTAGTGACCGGGGTCAGAAGATCGGGGAAATCTTATCTGATCTTTCACATTTTCCGGCATTATCTTTTGGAACAGGGTATTCCGGAATCTCACATTATCAGCATTGAGCTGGATCAAAGAAAGCACAGACAATACAGGAATCCGGATGTAATTCTTGAATATATCGAATCCTGTATTCAGGATGAGGAAATGTATTACATTCTTCTGGATGAAGTTCAGCTTTTAAATGAATTTGAAGAGGTGCTGAACTCTCTGCTGCATATTGATAATGCAGATGTTTATGTGACGGGCAGCAATTCCAAATTCCTTTCCAAAGATATTATAACAGAGTTTCGGGGCCGGGGAGATGAGATTCATATTTTTCCGCTGACATTTTGGGAGTTTATGCAGGTATATGAAGGGGATATGTACCATGGGTGGGCAGATTATATCCTGTATGGAGGGCTGCCTTTGACTGTGACTATGAAGACAGAGGAACAAAAGGTTTCCTATTTAACACGGCTGTTTGAGGAGACATATCTGAAGGATATTATAGAACGACATCACATTGAAAAAACACAAGAACTGGAGGACTTGGTTAATATTTTGGCTTCAGCTATCGGTTCGCTTACTAATGTACCTAAAATTGAAGCAACATTTAAAAGTGTGCTTGGATCAAACATTAGTGGAAATACAATCCGCCAGTATATTGAATATTTGGAGGATGCTTTTATTGTACACAAAGCAAATCGCTATAATGTAAAGGGAAGGAAATATATAGGTACACCTGTGAAATATTATTTTGAAGATGTAGGCCTCCGAAATGCCAGATTGGGTTTCCGTCAGGTGGAAGAAACACATTTGATGGAAAATATTATTTATAATGAACTGCGCAGCCGGGGGTATTCTGTTGATGTTGGGTTAGTGGAACAACGTAAACGGGATGCTGACGGGAAAATGGAGAGAAAGCAGTTGGAAATTGATTTTGTTGCAAATATGGGAAGCCGAAGATATTATATTCAATCTGCATTTGCTATGTCAACGGAGGAAAAAAAACGACAGGAGAAGGCATCTCTGTTACAGGTTCAAGATTCTTTTAAGAAGATTATAATAGTTAAGGAAGTAATGAATGTGACCAGGGATGAAAACGGGATTACAACTATGAGTATTTATGATTTTCTGTTGAAAAAAAATAGTCTTGAACTGTAACCGTAACATAGATTTTCCAGGCATAAGTGTACTGTTTGAAAGAAACAGATGGTAAAGGAAATTATAAAAGTAAAGAAAAACAAACATTATGAGTGTTCTTGATCATAATCAGGAATTGACACGGCGAAGCTGATTTATGTAGAGCGTAAGATGAAGAAGGGATAAGGTGGTGGAAAGAAATGTATCTTCAATGTACAAAAAAGCTACTTGATAAACTGGATTCTGAAAAAATCAGGATGGTTTCGGCAGATGAATGTGATGATGGAGCAGATGGTTTTTACTCCTGGCATGTGAATTATATTACGATTAACCGGAGAAAGGTTATCGTATGCATGAATAATCTGATCCGATATCCAATTATCCTATATCGCCCGAAAGCAAAGGATATTGCACATCTTGAATCAAGAATCAAAGAAGGAATCCGTACTGCATTTTTGGAAGAAGGTATTCCTCAGGAGTTAGTGGAGGAGTATTTCAGGAATTGCGGAGATGTAAGGTTTTCAAAAACGAAGGATAGAAAATTATTGGCAAAGCTAAATCAGACTTGTCAAATCGTTCAGTATTACGCAGAACTGCTGGATGAAGATACGGTGGTACAGAACAGAGCCAGTCTGAAGTTGGGAAGATATATGGTAAAATTTGAAGGGCAGTATGAATGCCCGGCGTACATTTGAAGAACTACATATGGCGATTCAATACACTTTTGGATGGTTTGGTTATCACTTACATGAATTTTCTGTAGTGGATCAGAATTACAAAGCAGAAGAAGGGACACCGCTGTATGCATATCCAAAGAAGATCAGGATTGTGGATGGAGAAGATCCTGAAGTGGAACAGTTTTTGGAGCGGGATCGGTATGAAGTAAAATATGATACGAAGACAAGCTTGAGAGGGATTTTTCAGGAAACAGATCGGTGTATTTATACCTATGATTTTGGTGATAACTGGGAACACGAGATTATTCTGGAAAAAGTAGAAAGGAACAGCCATAATCGTATTCCGTATCTGTTGGAACAAAAAGGTGAACGGCCTCCGGAAGATGTAGGAGGAGAAGGCGGTTTTGAAGAATATATGAGAATCGTATCTGATCCGGAAAATCCAGAGTATGAGTTCATGGTTCAATGGTCGGAAAATACAAGAGCAGACCAACGGACAATTGAGGAGATTAATCGGTAGCTGAACCGGTATTATGGTTACATAGGTTTTAGATAACAGGATAAAAGAGGAGAATGAACAATGATTGCACCGAGAAAAATACGTTTTGAAGCAGGAAAAAGAAGAAATGAAAACTTTGCATTTCGTACTTATTTGAAATGCAATGCGGAGGAAGACAAATTGGATGAGCAATTTCAAAAATTGCATCAGGAGTTATTCAGAAATTATGACTGTAGCAGGTGCAGAAATTGCTGTAAGATGTATCGTGGCAGTATACCGAAAGAAGACCTGGAGCAGGACGCAGGAGTACTTGGGCTTACAAAGGAAGAACTCATAGAAAAATATCTGGAGAAAAGTGAAACGGAAGATGGATATGAAACAAAACATGTACCTTGTGATTTTCTGGATCAGAATGGGGACTGCAGATTAGGGAGTTGTAAACCGCAGAGTTGCAAAACTTTTCCCTATACAGATCAGCCGGAACGGCTTTACAGTTTGCTCAGCGTGTTAGACGTGATTGAAGTTTGCCCGGTGGCATTTGAGATTTTTGAAAGGTTGAAAAAAGAATATGGGTGGAAGTATCAGAGGTAGAAGTTTGCAGGAAAAGGGAAGAGTGGAATAGTATATGAGATTGTTTATAGCGATTCAATTATCAGAGGACATGAAAAGGGCTCTGACAGCCTGCATGAACGATTTGAAAAAACAGGGAGTGACCGGCAATTATGTACCGGCGCAGAACCTGCATCTGACATTGGCATTTATTGGAGAATATGATAAGCCGGAGCGGATAAAGGATGCTATAAACAGTATTCCGCTGCCCCGGCTTCGTCTGAAACTTTCCGAGAAAGGAAAGTTTGGGGATCTTCTGTGGGCGGGAATTCAGGAAAACCAGAAATTGAATACATATGTGAAGGACCTGCGGGCGGCTTTGAAAGAAGCAGGAATTCCGTATGCGCATGATAAGTTTATCCCGCACATCACTCTGATCCGAAAGTCCGCATCGAAGGAAACATATCAGGTGCATTTGAGAAAAGTGGAGATGAACGTAGAACGAGTAGTGCTTATGAAGTCGGAGAGAAAGAATGGGAAGATGGTATATCGGGAGATATAGGAGCGGTCTTGATCATAATACAAGAGTGGAGCAGATGACAAAAGAGGTTTTGGTTTGAGTTAATGTTGGCAAGTCCTTATGAATGATGCCCTAAAAAATAGTATATGAATATTATATTGCCTTGCAGAAATGATAAAATAATGATAAGATTAAGATAATAAAAGATGGAAATTGCGATAAGAAAGGAGAGGTTACTATGATACAGATCAGACCTGTTTCGGATTTGCGAAATAAATTTCCTGAGATTGAAATGCTTGTCAATGAGGGGCAGCCGGTATATTTGACAAAAAATGGATATGGGGCAATGGTTGTGCTTAGTTTGGAGGAATATGCAAGTCTTGTAGACAATGTGGAGATGAAACTGGATGAGGCGGACAAAATGGCAGAAACTAAGGAAGAAAGACTAAGCCATGAGGATGTGTTCAGAAACGTTAGAGGTGCAATCCATGGCAAATAAAAAATACAGACTCCAATATCTTCCTTTATTTGAGCAGGATTTGGTGCAGACGGTGAGTTACATTACAAATGTGCTAAAAAATCCCGATGCAGCGGAAAAACTTGCGAATGATGTAGAAGCGGCAATATTGGAACGTTTGGATCATCCATTGATGTTTGAACCTTATCCCTCTGCAAAAAAGAGAAAATATCCATATTATCGGATTTATGTGCGGAATTATGTGATTTATTATGTGGTTATTGGAGATGTAATGGAAGTTCGGAGATTCCTTTATGGAGCAAGAGATACGGACAGATATTTGTAGAAATAACGAGGAAGTCTCTTTTATCCGAATGTATGAATGATGACGATTTTCTCTGCATACATTGTAAAAATAGTGAGTGTAGAGGAAATCTATGAAGGAATATATCGAGGAGAGGGCGGTAGAGATCGCACATTACATCATTGATCATAATGCAACAGTGAGGCAGACGGCAAAAGAGTTCGGAGTGAGTAAAAGTACCATACATAAAGATGTTACTGAGCGTCTGCGGCAGATCAATCCCCAGCTTGCCGGTGAAGCGAGAAAGGTACTGGATTTAAACAAATCTGAGCGCCATATCCGGGGAGGCATGGCAACGCGCGAAAAATATAAAGGAAAGCATATGTATTAAAAGAGAGCTGATGTTTTTGGCTAAATAGGGTCAAAGGCATTGGCTCTTTTATTTTTGCAAATAGACTTGTGGTGATGGACAAGAAGCCGGATGATAAGAGATGGAAGTTTTAGCGAGGTGAGAAAAAGTTACAATAAAGATAAAAGAATGGAATAGAAATGGTTTCGTAATTATCAATTTTATAATTTATAAGTAAATATATGAGAAAATTTCTCATATATTGTTTGCAAAAATGCAAAATGGAATATAATAGATGGTGAAAAGAAATATGAAATGTAGGAGGTAACTGTTATGCTATGCCAATTTACAGTCAAAAATTACAAGAGTATTCGAGATGAAGTAACATTCGACATGCAGGCTGCGGCTATTTCTGAACATGAAGATAGAATAATAAGAGATAAAGATGGAGAAATATTTTTGCCTGTTTTTGCAATATATGGCCCAAATGGCGGAGGAAAATCCAATGTATTGGAAGCGCTGCATACATTAGCAGTAAAAGTGCTTCGTCCTTTATATGCAACTGGAGACAATGAAGAACGTATTTTTCTTCAGAAAAAAATGATAATAGAACCATTTGCCTTTTCAGAGGAAACTAAAAGCGAGCCCACGGAATTTGAAATCTTTTTTCGCACAGAATTAGCAGAATATAGATATATACTGCATGTGAAAAGAGAGGTGGTTGTCTATGAAAGACTTGATCGGGTAAAAATGGATACAGGTAGACGGTCCGCTCTTTTTGAACGTGGCGAAGAAATTATGTTAAAAGGTGCGTTTGCGAAGTTAAAGATCAGTGATGAGCTGTCTGAAACACTTCCATTATTATCTTATCTTGGAATTACTTATAAAAAGAATGAGGTAGTAAAAGACGTTTTGGAATGGTTTGAATATGGAATCGATTTCTTGAACTATGGGAATCCAATGGAAGAACTTCGTATGGCAGTATCCAGTTCGGAAGCTGTAAAACACTTGATGTTGCAGATGATCCAGGAGATGGATTTAGATATTGTAGATTTTCGTGTAGTCAAGGATGAAAATGATAGAATTGATGTATATACAAAACATATGGTAGGAGACCGTGAAACGGAATTAAATTTGCTGGAAGAGTCCAGTGGAACAAAGAAATTATTCGGTTTGATGCCTTTTATTGCAGATAGTTTATTGTCAGGAACTACCTTGGTAATTGACGAATTAGATGCCAAGATACATCCGGTATTGTTACGCTATATTATTATGATGTTCAGTAATATGAGCATTAATAAAAAGAAGGCACAATTAATCTTTACCTCTCATGATTTATCCACAATGAATAGTGAGGTATTTCGCCGGGATGAAATATGGTTTGTGGCAAAAGGAAATTCTCAGAATTCCCAATTGTACTCCTTGGTAGAGTTTAAAAATGAAAAAGGTGAATCTGTCCGTAAAGACGCAAAATTTGATAAGCAGTATCTGGAAGGTAAATATGGTGCAGATCCGTATCTTAAGCGAATCATAGATTGGGGGAAGGTTAATGCCTAAAAAAGCCAGAACGGAATCTTGGAGAAAAAAGCGTCGCCAGGAGCACTTGGAAATGAAAATTTGTAAAAATACGAAAGGAGAAATGCAAGGTGTATGATATCTCTATTATAGGTGCTGCGATTATTGATATTCTTGCTGCACCGGTAAGTGAAACAGTATTTTCCACCGGCTCTTGTCCGATGGACACGATTCAGATGTCTTTTGGAGGGGATGCGCTGAATGAGGCGGTGATCCTCAGCAGACTGGGAAAAAAGGTACAGCTGATCACAAAGGTTGGTGAAGACGAAGCCGGAAAGCGGGTACTGAATTTTATGGAAGAGAACCGGCTTTCTGTGGAGAGTGTGAAAATACAGAAAGACCTGGCAACGGGTATCAATATCGTTCTGATCAACGAAAAAGGGGAACGGCATTTCCTGACGAATCCGCATGGAAGCTTAAGAAAGCTGGCATTTGAAGATATCAACGGCTGTCTCGATGATGCGGCTCCGATTGTAAGTTTTGCGGGGATGTTCGTTTCTCCGCTGCTGAACATCGCAAAAATGAAACAGTTATTTGCCAGAATCAAGGGGAAAGATCGATTTTTGGCGGTGGACATGACAAAGGCGAAAAACGGAGAAACGCTGGAGGATATTGAAGAACTTCTTCCTTATATAGACTGTATCTTTCCGAATGAAGAAGAAATCGCTTTATTGACGGGCGAGCGGGATCCTTTTAAAAACGCAAAGCGTCTGGTATCATGCGGAGTAAAGACAGCGGTTGTCAAATGCGGGGCCGACGGATGTGTTGTAGCGGACAGGCAGGGCGTCCGGGCAATCCCGGCGGTTCCTGTGAAGGTATGTCTGGATACGACCGGAGCGGGCGATTCGTTTGCGGCAGGCTTCCTTTGGGGAATTGCGAACGGATGGCAGATTGACGAGTGTGCGAGGTTTGCCTGCGCGGCCGCTTCCTGTACCGTGGAAGCCTACGGGGCAGCGGGAGGAATTCATTCGCTGGAAGATGTGAAGAGAAGAATGAGATAGAAAGTAACGCTCCGCGAGATGCGCACTCGCGCAAAGCAGAAATTTGTCGCTAAAGCGACCGCGCTCGGCGCGAGAGTTCCGCAAACGGAACTCTTTGTTATTTACCGGAACACCCACAGATCTTTGATCTGTCCGCTGATCTGATCGTAATCCCACAGCTTTTTGGAATTTTTCCGGCTGTTCGGATCATTGACTTTGATCTGCCCGTCCTGATATCCTGTGAGAACAATGAAATGTCCGGTCGTTGTGAAGTCTCCAGGGCCTACGACAGCAACAATCGGATTTCCTACTTCCAGGTTATCGATGATCCGTTGCTCATCCAGCGGGATCTCTGTGACATCAAATCCAAGGGATGCTCCGCCCTCGGAGAAGAGAGTCCAGTAGGAGCCGCTTCCATCGGAGGCATATCCGTGGGAGGTGGCAAAATCTGCCATCCAGGCAGGATTCATATTCGTATTTCCGGTGAGGTAGATGGCCACCATGGAAAGACAGGTCGGGCCGCAGCCGCTTAAACCGAAAAGATCTCCGGCGTACTGCTTATAACCCCAGCGCTGATCCCACTGCATGAGAAGCGGGACGGAAGACGTATTCAGCGTGCTCAGATCGATGGCAGGTGTTTCATCCTTTTTCGCCGGATATTCAAAGACAAAGTCTTTGGTTTCTTTATTCCGGTCATACAGATCGATCAGTGACTGCGGATAGTTGCTGATGTCGTAGCCGTTGGCGGAAGCATACCGGCTGATTTCTTCCTCGGCGGAGCCGCCAAGGAGAGAAATGATCCCGGACACCAGTCCGGAGTCTGCGCCGGCAGAGCGGGTCAGTATATAGGAGGCGCAGGCACAAAGAGCCAGGATCAGGCAGAGCATGGGAAGGACAAAGTGAAGCAGGTGCCTCCGGCGTTTTTTACGATAATGGATTGGTTTTCTTGTTCTTGTATTCATGAGAGATCATTCCTTTCTGGTAAAGTACCCAAAGTTCACATGGAAAAAGCGTGTCGGAAAACCGGAAGCGGTTTCCCTGGCACGCTTTTACTATATCAGAATGATCGATTTGATTTTCTCGGATTCATAGATGGAAATCTATATTTTCTCCCACGAAATTCTAACGATTTCCTGACGAATATGGAAGATCAACCCGGAAGATCACACGGTTGTCGTGACTTTCGGCAAAAATCTGGCCGCCGTGCAGTTCTACAATCTCTTTTGCAATGGCAAGACCAAGGCCTGCTCCGCCGCTTCCGGAGCCTCTGGAAGAGTCCAGGCGGAAGAACTGTTCAAAGATCCGCTCCAGTTTTTCCGGGGGAATGGTGCGGCCCTCGTTTTCTACGGTGAAAGTCAGAACGCCCATGTCGACGGAAAGCCGGACATCGATGACCGTGTCCGGAAAACTGTAGTTGACCGCATTTCGCAGAAGGTTGTCAAAGACACGCTGCAGTTTGTCCGGGTCACAGAGGAACTCCAGATTCTGCGGGGCATGGAAAGAATATTCCAGGTTCTTTTCCGCAAACATCGGGGCAAATTCGTAGAGAGTCTGCTCCAGCATCCTTGTCAGATTGATCCGGCTAAGATCCAGCGTCAGATGGGTCAGATTAAACCGGGTAATGTCGAAGAACTCATTGATCAGGTCCTCCAGTCGCTCTGCCTTTTCAAGAGCAACGCCCAGATATTTCTCCTGAAGTGCAGGGGAAATTTCCCTTTCATCATGAAGAAGCGTCAGATATCCGATCACGGAGGTGAGCGGCGTCTTCAGGTCATGAGCCAGATAGACGACCAGGTCGTTTTTTCGCTGTTCAGCCTCGTTGGCGGCCTTCCTGCTTTCGATGATATCAAGCCGTACCTCATTCATATGAAGGGCGGCTTCCCGCAGGTCATCGGACATAACGACAGGTTCCTCCTGATTTTTCCAGAGGCTGTCGGAGGCTGTCAGAAGCTCATCCAGATAGGCACAGGATTTAGAGAGATAACGGTATCCGAAAATAAGAGCGCCGATGAGCAGATATAAAATCATAAAGAGTTCGTGGAAACGCTCCAATGTGGATATCACGATATAAAAAGTCTCATACCCGTACCACATTCTCGTGTGATAATACCAGTATACAAGAAGGAACAGAAATCCGCCGATGCCCACATAGAGTAGATAAGAAAAAATAAAACGGTACAAAAGTCTGCGGCGGAGCTGTTCGGAAAGTTGATTCGTTGTCTGTTTATTCAATTTGATACCCCACTCCCCATACAGTTTTAATGTATTTCGGCTTCCGGCCGGAGTCTTTCATCTTCTCACGGAGCCGGCCGATGTGAGCCATGACCGTATTGTTATTATCAAGAAATTTTTCTCCCCAGACCTGCTCGAAGAGTTCCTCAGAGGAAACGACACGACCTTTGTTTTCGCACAGATACCATAGGATGGAAAATTCGATCGGTGTCAGAGACAGCGGGCTGCCGTTTAAGGAACATTTGTGAGAATCCTTATCAATGCTTAATCCCCGGATGTCGATACAGGAATCGGCGGCTGCATCCAAGGAAGAATCCGCCGGCGCGGCTTTTGGATTGTAGCGCTCAAAGCGGCGGAGCTGGGTCTTGACCCTTGCCACCAGTTCCAGAGGATTGAACGGTTTTGTAATATAATCATCGGCTCCAATGGTGAGACCGAGAATCTTGTCAGTATCCTCTGTTCTTGCGGTCAGCATGATGACAGGATAAAAATGCTCCTTCCGGATCTCCTGACAGAGTTTGTAGCCGTCAATGTCGGGAAGCATGACATCCAGAATCGCAAGAGACAGTTCTTCTTTCCGGATACAGTCAAGCGCATCTTTTCCATTGTAACATTTCAGGACTTCCATCCCCTCATTGGAAAGATAGACTTCCACCAGATCGGCAATGGCCTGTTCGTCGTCCACAATCAGTATTTTCCTTTTCATAACATTCCATCTCCTGTTTTTTATACTGATAAAATCCTTACACAGAAATAGAAAACTGTCAAGAAGAGAGAGAAAAAGAGGTGAGGAATATAGAAAAAGTAGACAAAAACCATGGTACGAAATTGTGAAAAGTTACGTAAATGAACAAAAAGGGACTCGAGTCCTTTTTTATATGTTAAATTCCGGTTAAGATGCAAGTAAAGACGAACGAAATGAGGACAAGCCGGTATTTTTTTGTGTAAAAATGAGAACGGATGTCCATATTACAGGTAAGGGAAAGCGAGGTATGATTATGAATTATTCAGAAAACCCGAATAAACAATATCACATTCAGGTAGGAAAAGGAGATGTCGGACGTTATGTGATTCTTCCGGGGGATCCAAAACGGTGTGCAAAGATCGCAAAATATTTTGATGCTCCGGTTTTGATGGCAGACAACAGAGAATATGTGACTTATACGGGATATCTGGACGGCGAGAAAGTAAGTGTGACATCTACAGGAATCGGCGGTCCGTCCGCATCGATCGCCATGGAAGAGCTGGTTATGTCCGGGGCGGATACCTTTATCCGGATCGGAACATGCGGAGGAATGCAGCTGGATGTAAAGAGCGGGGACGTGGTAATCGCAAACGGGGCGATCCGTATGGAAGGGACGACACGGGAATACGCACCGATCGAGTTTCCGGCTGTGGCGGACATCCATCTTACCAACGCACTGATGGAATCAGCAAGGGAAATGGGAGCGCCGTACCATGTCGGCGTCGTTCAGTGTAAAGATTCCTTCTATGGACAACACTCTCCGGAGCGGATGCCGGTCAGCTATGAGCTTCTGAATAAATGGGAAGCATGGAAGCGGCTTGGATGCCTGGCTTCCGAGATGGAATCGGCGGCCCTCTTTGTTGTAGCAAGCCACTTAAGAGTGCGGGCAGGATCCTGCTTCCTCGTTGTGGCAAACCAGGAACGGGAAAAGGAAGGACTGGAAAATCCGGTAGTCCATGATACCGATATGGCAGTCCGGGTAGCAGTGGGAGCAATCCGGAAACTGATTGAAGCGGACAAAAAGGCAGGAAAATAAAGGAGGGTGCACAGATGAGTGAAACACAGATTCAGGAACTGATTGAAACAGCCATTGCTCAACTTGCCTTCTCCTACACACCGTATTCCCATTTCAAAGTCGGGGCGGCTCTGCTTGCAAAAAACGGACAGATCTACACAGGATGCAATATAGAGAATGCTGCGTACACGCCGACGAACTGTGCCGAGCGGACAGCCGTTTTCAAGGCAGTCAGCGAAGGGATCCGGGAATTTGAAGCAATCTGTATTGTAGGCGGACCGGACGGAGAACTTTTGGATTATACACCACCTTGCGGAGTGTGCAGGCAGGTCATGATGGAATTCTGTCATCCGGACGAATTTCAGATTATCCTGGCAAAGGGAAAAGATGATTATCGGATTTATAAACTGAAAGATCTGATGCCTCAGGGATTTGGACCGGGCAATCTGGAAGAAAGGTAGGAGGAATATGAAACAGGCAAAACGGGTATTTGTAATTGTGATCGATTCTCTGGGAATCGGCGTCATGCCGGACGGGGAAAAGTTTGGAGATGTAGGAGTCAACACGCTCGGACACATTTCCGAATCAGTGGAGACCTTCCGGATTCCGGCGCTGCAAAAGCTTGGAATCGCAAATCTGACACAGCTTCGCCAGGTGCCGGCAGTAGAAAATCCACTTGGATACCAGGCGGCACTCCGGGAAAGAAGTAACGGAAAGGATACGATGACCGGACACTGGGAGATCATGGGAGTGGAGACGAAAAAGCCGTTCAAGACATTCACGGAACACGGATTTCCGAAGGAACTGATCGACGAACTGGAAAAACGGACCGGACACAAAGTGATTGGAAACAAGAGTGCCAGTGGAACGGAGATTATAGAGGAACTTGGAGAAGAAGAAATCGCAACCGGACATATGATTGTGTATACTTCAGCGGACTCGGTGCTTCAGATCTGTGGAAATGAAGAGACCTTTGATTTACAGGAGCTGTACCGCTGCTGCGAAATTGCAAGAGAACTGACGATGAAAGAAGAGTGGAGAGTCGGAAGAGTCATTGCAAGACCGTATGTCGGAAAGAAACGGGGCGAGTTTGAACGGACGAGCAACCGTCATGACTATGCGCTGAAGCCTCCGGTAAAGACGGCGCTGAATGTACTTCAGGACAATGGTTTCGATGTGATTTCCGTTGGAAAGATCAAGGACATTTTCGACGGAGAAGGCATCACGGAAGCATACAAATCCAAATCCTCCGTCCACGGAATGGAGCAGACCATCGAGCTTGCAGACAAAGATTTCCACGGACTCTGCTTTGTCAATCTGGTAGATTTCGACGCAAAATGGGGACACAGAAGAGATCCGGAAGGATATGCGAAAGAGCTGGAGATGTTTGATGAAAAATTAGCGGTTTTACTGGAAAAGCTAAGAGAAGACGATCTTTTAATCATCACGGCGGACCATGGAAATGATCCGACTTACACAGGCACTGACCATACGCGTGAGAAAGTACCGTTCCTTGCGTACTCCCGGTCTATGGAAGGAAACGGAATGCTGCCGGAACAGGATACCTTTGCGGTAATCGGCGCGACGATCCTGGACAATTTCGGGCTGTCCATGCCGGAAGAGACAATCGGAACATCCCTGCTTTCCTGTTTAAAATAAAGAACATTCCGCGAAAAGGAGGAACAGAAGACATGAAAAGAATGAAAAAGCTTGCCGCGTTGTTTCTGGTAATCTGCATGGCAGTTTCCGCGATTGGATGCGGACCTTCCAAGTCCAGCCAGGGCAGCGGAAATTCAGATTATCGTGTGGCCATGATCACGGACAGCGGCGACATTACAGACCAGTCTTTTAACCAGACAACTTACGAAGCATGTCTTGAGTACTGTACGGAAAATAATATCGATTTTACCTACAAAAAGCCGGACGGGGATACGGATTATGCCCGGATTGCCATGATCGATGTGGCCGTGGCAGAAGGATACAATATCATCGTTATGCCGGGATATATTTTTGCGCCGGCTTTGGTGGAAGTAACATACAAATATCCGGATGTCAAATTTATTGCGCTGGATATGACGGCAGGAGATATCATTGCGGCAGCAGTAGGAAGCAAGTACTACGATAACCCGGACGCATATGAGGCGTCGGACTATTACAATACGAAAAACACATACTGTGCAGTTTACCAGGAAGAGATTCCGGGGTATATGGCGGGATATGCGGCTGTGAAGCTTGGATACCGGAAACTTGGTTTCCTGGGTGGTCAGGCGGTACCGGCAGTTATGAGGTATGGATTCGGCTATGTGCAGGGAATCAATGATGCGGCTAAAGAGCTTGGAATTACCGACCAGATCGAAGTCGAGTACGCCTATGGCGGACAGTTCTACGGATCTACAGAAGTGACGGCGGCGATGGATACCTGGTACAGCCAGGGAACGGAGATCGTCTTTGCATGCGGCGGCGGTATCTTTACCTCTGCGGCAGAAGCTGCTTCAAAAGTGGGCGGAAAGATGATCGGCGTGGACAGCGACCAGTCCCCGATTATTGACGCGTACGGAGAAGGAATGACGGTAACATCCGCAATGAAAGGGCTGGGAGCAACCGTAAAGGCGATGCTGGATTCCATCATTGTGACAAATACCTGGGAAGAACATGTCGGAAAGATCGAAAATCTTGGACTTGTGTCAGGAACGGATATGGATGTCAATTACGTAGGGCTTCCGGAAGATACGACACAGTGGAACGAAAACTTTACCGTGGACGATTACCATGAACTGGTACGGAAAATCTATGACGGGGAAATTACTATTGATAATTCCACCGAAAAGATGCCGGAAGTATCTGTCAAGGTAAACGAAAGACAAGGATCGATCATGTAAAAGATACCGGAAGGAGGAAGCAAAAATGGGAGAATATGCAGTGGAAATGCTTCACATCACCAAGAGATTTCCTGGGATTGTGGCAAACGATGACATTACGCTTCAGTTGAAAAAAGGCGAGATCCACGCGCTCCTCGGGGAAAACGGAGCGGGAAAATCCACGTTGATGAGCGTGTTATTCGGACTGTATCAGGCGGAAGAAGGAGAAATCCACAAAGACGGGAAAAAAGTAGAAATCAAAAATCCGAACGACGCCAACGCACTTGGAATCGGAATGGTGCACCAGCACTTCAAACTGGTGGAATGTTTTTCTGTGCTTGATAATATCATTCTCGGCGCAGAGCCGGTACAGGGCGGATTTCTGAAAAAGGATGACGCAAGGAAAAAGGTAATGGAACTGTCAAACCGGTATCATTTGCAGATTGATCCGGACGCCAAAGTGGAGAATATCACAGTTGGAATGCAGCAGAGAACGGAAATTTTAAAAATGCTGTACCGGGATAATGAAATTCTGATTTTTGATGAACCGACGGCAGTGCTGACCGTGCAGGAGATCGAGGAACTGATGCAGATCATGAAGGGACTTGCAAAGGAAGGAAAGAGTATCCTTTTCATTTCCCACAAGCTCAACGAGATCATGGAAGTTTCTGACCGCTGTACGGTTTTAAGAAAAGGAAAATACGTCGGAACTGTCGAAACAAAAGACACGACGCCGGAGAAGCTTTCCGCCATGATGGTAGGAAGAAATGTCTCCTTTAAAGTAGAGAAAAAACCGGCCGAGCCTGGCGACGTGGTGCTGGATGTGAAGGACATGACCGTTGCCGGACAGAATAAAAAGGATGCGGTACAGGACGTCAGCTTCCAGGTACGTAAAGGCGAGATCGTCTGCATTACCGGAATCGACGGAAACGGCCAGACAGAACTTGTTTACGGACTTTCCGGTCTGGAGCCGTTAAAGAGCGGAAGCATCCATATGAACGGAAAAGATATTACAAAAGTATCTGTCAGGGAACGCTCCACTTCCGGAATGAGTCACATTCCGGAAGACCGGCATAAGCACGGACTGGTTCTGGATTATTCTCTGGAGGACAATCTGGTGCTGCAGCGCTACTTTGAACCGCAGTTTACAAGCAAGGCCGGACTGATGAAGCGAAAAGAAATCCGGGAATATTCGGACAGCCTGATCGAAGAGTACGATATCCGTTCCGGACAGGGATCCTCTACTATCGTACGTTCCATGTCGGGTGGAAATCAGCAGAAGGCGATCATTGCAAGAGAGATCGACAAGAATCCGGATCTTTTGATTGCGGTGCAGCCGACACGGGGAGTCGACATCGGAGCAATTGAATCGATTCACAGGCAGCTGATCGAGCAGCGGGATGCCGGAAAGGCAGTCCTTCTGGTCAGCCTGGAACTGGATGAAGTCATGGATGTGCCGGACCGGATTCTCGTCATGTATGAAGGAAGACTTGTCGGGGAATTCAAACCGGATGAAGTGACGGTGGAAGAACTTGGTCTTTATATGACCGGCGCCAAGAAACAGGAGGTGTAGCATATGAATACAAAAAATGAAAAGAAACGGTTCCTGGAGATCGGCGGCGTACAGACGGTCATAGCGTCTCTGATCTGTATTATCCTTGGTCTTCTGGTAGGTTATATTGTGTTGCTGTGCATCAATCCGGCCGGAGCCTGGGATGCGATGACATCCATTTTAAAGAACTTCTTGTATTTCCCGAGACCGGAAGTTGCACTGGAATATTTCGGAAGCACCCTTGCCAAAACGGCGCCGCTTCTGATGTGTACCCTGTCCATCCTTTTTGCCTACAAGGTAGGGCTCTTTAACATCGGAGCTTCCGGACAGTACGCGGTAGGAGCAGGACTTGCCCTGTACCTGGCGCTTGCGTATCAGATGCCTTGGTATGTCTGCATGATCGCAGCCATGATCGGCGGAGGACTTCTCGGAGGAATCGCCGGAATCTTAAAGGCATACTTAAATGTAAACGAAGTTATCGCGGGAATTATGCTCAACTGGATCAGTCTTTACAGCGTCAACATGCTTCTGACGAATGTCAAAGAATCCAGTACAACCTATACGATGGCGCTCAAGACAAACAGCCCGGACGCCCTGATCCCAAGCCTCGGCCTGGACAATCTGTTTTCGGACAACCGGTATGTGACCATTGCCATTCCGCTTGCAGTCATCATCGCCATTCTCGTATGGGTAGTGATGAGCAAGACAAAACTTGGATACGAATTAAAAGCAACCGGACTGAATAAAAATGCCGCAAAATATGCAGGTATGAAAGAAAAGAGAAACATGATCCTTACCATGGTGATCGCAGGATGCCTCGCAGGTCTTGGAGCTGCATTCCTTTACTTAAGCGGAATCGAGCAGTGGTCCTGTGCACAGACGGCAGTCCCGGCCATGGGATTCAACGGAATCGCGGCAGCCTTCCTCGGAGGCCTGAACCCGATCGGAAGTATTTTCTCAGCATTTTTCATCCAGCACATTACAAGCGGCGGATCCTATGTGGACAAGATGGTATACTGTGCACAGATCTCCGATCTGATCTCGGCAATCATCATTTACTTCTGCGGTTTTGTATTATTCTTTAAATACTGCATGAACAGAAAAGCAAAGAAATAGGGAAGGAGGAAGAACATATGGCACTCTTATTACAATATACATTGATCTATGCATCAGTACTGATGCTTGTGGCCCTTGGCGGATGCTTTTCTGAACGAAGCGGTGTGATCAACCTGGGGCTGGAAGGTACCATGGTCATCGGTGCCCTTGGCGGTGCCCTGGTGATGAAGTACATGGGAGATCTTCCGGCAGCGCTGATGATTCTGACGGTTGTCCTTGGAAGTGTGATCTTTGGTATGATCTACTCCCTTCTGCTTGCAGTATCGGCCATCAACTTTAAGGCGGACCAGACACTGGTCGGAACAGCCATGAACCTTCTTGGAACAGCGGCGGCCACTGTCATTGTGAAGGCAATCAACATGGGAGAAAATGTAAACAATGTTTCCTCTTCCATTCAGTATATCGATCAGAGGAAAGCATTCTCGGCATTTAAAATCGGAAACTTTGAAGTAAGCTGGTTTATGATCCTGGCTGTCATCCTTCTGATCGTTGCGCACGTGGTTCTCTATAAAACCCGGTTTGGACTGAGACTGCGGGCGTGCGGCGAGCATCCGCAGGCAGCGGATTCCGTTGGAATCAACGTATACAAAATGCGTTATGCGGGCGTCCTGATTTCCGGATTCTTCGGAGGTCTGGGAGGAATCGTCTACATCACAGCAGGTGTCAGCGAATGGAAATTTGAAAACGGTGTGGCAGGATTCGGATTCCTTGCCCTTGCGGTTATGATCTTCGGACAGTGGGAGCCGAAGTTGATCGGACTGGCAGCGCTTCTGTTCGGTCTGTTCCGTGCACTGTCCAACGTGTACTCCGGATTCGACATTCTGGAAACACTCAATATCCCAAGTGCCGTTTACAACATGCTTCCATATATTATCTCTCTCGTGGTGCTGGCTCTGTTCTCAAGGAACTCCAGAGCACCAAAAGCGGAAGGAATCCCTTACGATAAGGGACAACGATAACAGACGGAAATTCAGAGCAAGGAGAGCACAACATGGAACGATTTGCGATCAGAGGACAGATCTGCTATAGTGAAAATCAAAAGACAATCCGCACCATCGAGCATGGTTACGTTGTGTGCGAAGACGGAAAAAGCATCGGAGTATTTGAAACGCTTCCGGAAAAATGGAGCGGGATTCCCTGCCACGATTACGGCGATCGGCTGATCATTCCGGGACTGATTGACCTGCATGTCCATGCACCCCAGTACCCTTTCCGGGGACTGGGGATGGACCAGGAACTGATCGACTGGCTGAATACCCATACCTTCCCGGAAGAGGAAAAGTATCAGGATCTGGAATACGCAAAAAAGGCGTATACCATCTTTCTGGATGATCTGCTTCACAGTGCGACAACGAGAGCCTGCGTTTTTGGCACCTGCCATCCGGACGCTACACTCTGGCTCATGGAACAGATGGAGGTGGCAGGACTTGCGGGCTATGTAGGAAAGGTCAATATGGACCGGAACAGCCCGGAAGGTCTGTGTGAGGAAAGCGCCAAAGCATCCGCGGAAGCGACAGAGAACTGGATTCTGGCCGCAAAGAATCTTTCCAATGTCAGACCAATCCTGACGCCAAGATTTATTCCAACCTGTTCCGATGAATTGATGGAACTGCTCTCCGGGCTTCAGAAACAATACGATCTGCCGATGCAGTCCCATCTCTCGGAAAATTTAAGCGAAATCGACTGGGTCAAAGAACTGCAGCCAAAGGCGTCCTGCTACGGGGATGCCTACCGGATCCACGGTCTGTTTGGCGGAGACTGCCCGACCATCATGGCACACTGCGTGTACAGTGGGGAAGAGGAAATCCGGATGATGAAAGAGCAGGGCGTCTTCATCGCCCACTGTCCGGAATCCAATGCAAACCTCTCCTCCGGAATCGCACCGGCGAGGAAATACATGGAACTGGGGATGCAGATGGGACTTGGCACCGATGTGGCGGCCGGCTCCTCGATCTCTTTGTTCCGGGCGATGGCCATGGCCATCCAGTGCTCTAAGTTACGCTGGAGGCTCGTCGATCAGAACCAGGCACCTCTGACTGTGGAAGAAGTATTTTACCTGGCAACCAAAGGCGGAGGAGCTTTCTTTGGAAAGGCTGGAAGCCTGGAAGAAGGGTACGAGTTTGACGCGGTTGTGATCGACGATCAGAAGATCCGAAACGCCCGTCCGCTTTCCGTTCGGGAACGGCTGGAGAGACTGATCTATCTGGACGGGGATGCCAGGGTGGAAGCAAAATATATCAAAGGGAAACAGGTAATCTGACAAAGCGGGCTTTTCGTGTGCCGCTGTACCAAAAGAGAACGGTAGGTGAGAAGGAATGGAAAACAAGTATCTGGCGAAGATTCTGCCGTTTTTAGATGAGATTGAAAAAGACAGAAGAAAACAGTTTGAAGAGTATTTCCGGACAGCACCCATGTGGCTGATGGACACTTTTGTGGTGGAAGAGCTGGAAAAAGGGACGGTTTTCGTGCAGGAGGGAGAGCCTGCAGACATGATTTTCTTTATCGGGAAAGGTCTGATCAAAGCCACTGATTATCGGATTTACGGAATCAACTACGATTTTACTATGTTTGACAAGGTCTATGCATTCGGCGGAATGGAAGTCATCATCAATCTGGACAAGTACCAGACAACCCTCCAGACGGTGACAGAGTGTACCGTACTGAAAATACCGAAAGAAGGGTTCAAGAAATGGCTGGATTCGGATATAGTCGCTCTGCAGCAGGAGAGCCGGCTGATGGGCGAATATCTTCTGGAACAGGCCAGAGACAGCCGGATGCTTCTGTTTTTACAGGGAGCGGACCGGGTGGCATTCCTCCTGATGAAACGGTACCGAAAATATGCCCAGGGCGGCGTCCTGAGGATGAAGGGCGACCGGCAGGAACTGTCGGATTTCACGGGGCTCTGCGTGAAGACGATCAGCCGTTCCATCAAAAAATTCAAGGAAAACGGGATGATTACGACACAGGGAAGCAACATCATGATTAACTATGAACAATACCGCAGAATGGAGGAGATGATCTCCGGAATTCTGGCGGAGGACTTATAAAGGAGTGGATCAAAGATGGAAAAGAAATTACAGACCTGTCTTGCAAGTATTCGCGAAAAGACAGATTTCAAACCGGAAGTGGCATTGATTCTCGGAAGCGGACTGGGAGATTATGCAGACGGAATTCAGATTGAAACGACCGTGGATTACACCGAAATCGAGGGATTCCCGGTATCCACAGTAACAGGACATAAAGGACGCTTCGTCTTTGGATATGTAGGAGATGTGCCGGTTGTCATCATGCAGGGCCGGGTTCACTATTACGAAGGTTACCCGATGTCCGACGTGGTTCTTCCTACCCGCCTGATGGGCCTTCTGGGGGCGAAAAAGCTGCTCCTTACCAATGCGGCCGGCGGAATCAACGAAAACTTCCGCCCGGGCGATTTCATGATGCTGACCGACCACATTGCCACAGGCGTGCCAAGTCCGTTGATCGGACCGAACCTGGACGACCTGGGACCTCGGTTCCCGGATATGAGCGAAGTGTACAGCCACAGAATCCAGGATGTGATCCGAAACGCCGCATCCGAGTGCGAGATTGATTTAAAAGAAGGCGTGTACGTTCAGCTTACCGGACCAAACTATGAGACACCGGCCGAAGTACGGATGTGCAAAATCTGGGGCGGAGACGCTGTCGGCATGAGCACGGCCTGCGAGGCAATGGCCGCACGCCATATGGGCATGGAGATCGGAGGAATCTCCTGCATCACCAACCTGGCAGCCGGTATCAGTAAGGAAAAACTGGATCACAAAGAAGTGCAGGAGACTGCAGACCGCGTTTCCAAAGACTTCAAACGACTGGTAACAAAGATTATCGAAACGATATAAAACGAATTTCGAGAAACGGAAGAAAGGTGTAACGATATGGATATCAAAACAATTCCAAAACTGGATCTGCACTGTCATCTGGACGGCTCTCTGACAAAAGCCATGATGGAACGGCATCTTGGGAAAACGATCCCGGAAGATGCCCTGACGGTCTCAGAAGACTGCACAAGCCTGACAGAATATCTGGAAAAATTTGATCTTCCGGTACAGTGCCTGCAGGACGAGGCAGGACTGGAAGACGGTGCGTATACCTTTGTAGAAGAGATCGCAAAGGAACATGTAGAATATATTGAAGTCCGGTTTGCTCCGATGCTTTCGGTTCACGAAAACTTAAGCTGCGCAAAGGTAATTGAGTCCGTGCGGAAAGGAATGGAGCGGGCGAAGGCCGATTTTCAGGTACAGTACGGGATCATCGTCTGTGCCATGAGAAATCACAGCCAGGAGCAGAACCTGTCCATGCTGAAATGTGCAAGAGAATATCTGGAACACGGTGTCTGTGCCCTGGATCTGGCAGGGGATGAATCCGCATTCCCGACCTCAGAGTTCCGTGACATCTTTGTGGAAGCCAAACGTCTGGGCATGCCGTTTACCATCCATTCCGGGGAAACCGGAAATCTGGAAAATGTCCGGGAAGCATATGAACTGGGGGCAAGACGAATTGGCCACGGCATTGCACTTCAAAAAGATCAGGAGCTGATGAAAGCGTACGCAAATGCCGGAATCGGAGTGGAGATGTGTCCGACCAGCAACTTTCAGACGAAGGCAGCAGCAGGATGGGAAGACTATCCGCTTCGCCAGTTTGTAGATGCAGGAATCAAGGTCAGCATCAACACAGACAACCGGACGGTCAGCGGAACAACCATGACAAAAGAGCTGACAAGAGTTTATGAGCAGTACGGTCAGGATGACGAACTGATTCTCACCCTGCTTCGCAATGCCACAGAGACGGCATTTGACCCGGAAATCAAAGAGACACTGGAAACGAAATGGAAAGGGATTTAAGATGGAAAAGAAAGAAATTTTGAAATATGTAGACCATACCCTGCTGACTCAGGGAGCAACCTGGGAGGAGATCCGCCAGATTCTGGATGACGCCATGAAATATGAGACGGCGTCCGCCTGCATCCCGGCGTCCTATGTAAAACAGGCAGCGGATTATGTGGAAGGGAAACTTCCGATCTGCACCGTGATCGGATTCCCGAACGGGTACAGCACAACGGCAGTCAAAGTATTTGAAACAAAAGATGCTATCGCAAACGGAGCTTCCGAGATCGACATGGTCATCAACATCGGCTGGCTAAAAGACAAAAAATACGAGGCGCTGGAAGACGAGATCCGCCAGATCCACGAGGCATGCGGTGGACGTATTCTGAAGGTAATCATCGAAACCTGTCTTCTGACCGAAGAAGAAAAGATCAAGATGTGCGAGATTGTCACAAAAGCAGGCGCAGAATACATCAAGACATCTACCGGATTTTCCACCGCAGGCGCAACATTTGCGGATGTGGAACTGATGCGGAAGCATGTTGGAGCAGACGTTAAAGTCAAAGCGGCAGGAGGCATTTCCTCTTTCGATGACGCGGACGAATTTATCCGCCTCGGAGCGGAGCGTCTTGGAACAAGCAGACTGGTGAAAATCATGAAAAACAGCCCGGACGCAGGAGCCGGATACTAGAAGGAGGAGACCGCGTGGATACCCATATGATTGTGGAGCTCATCGGGTATTTCGGCTCCGCCCTTGTACTGCTGTCCTTTCTGATGACCTCGGTGGTCAAGCTTAGGATCATCAACATGGCCGGCGGAGTGATCTGTACGATCTACTCTCTCGTGATCCATGCATACCCGACGGCAATCATGAATACCTGTCTCGTTTTGATCAATTTTTACTACCTGATGCGGATCTCGAAAACGGAGAGAGCCTACGATGTAATCGAAGGGAATCCGGAAGAATCCATGCTGCGTTATTTTGTGAAACGATATGCGGCGGACATTCAGAAATACTTTCCGGATTTTAACGCATCGTCCAAGACAATGGGAGGCTGCAACGCCGCCTACATCGTCTGCCATGACGACGCACCGGCAGGAATTCTGATCGGAAACCGGAGGCCGGACGGAGAGCTGGACGTAATTCTGGACTATTCCACCCCGGCATACCGGGACTGTTCGGTGGGGAAATATCTGTATTCCCGCCTGAAGGAGCAGGGAATCCGGAAACTGAATTTTGCAGGAACTCCGGGGCCTCACGAATACTACTTGCAGACGATGGGATTTGTAAAAGAAGACGGAACATATGTCAAGGAACTGGATCAGAATGAGAATTAAAAGCAGAGTATAGAAAAGGGAGTTAGAATAAAACAATTTATTTAGCAGGAAAGCAAAAGAACAGGTGCGGAAAGAGCGGCGAGGGAGCTGGACTTTTCGTGCCTGTTTTGGTTCCTGGGAAAGCGGATTTACTTCCGGACAAGGATTGGCTATAATGAAGAGAGGAAAAGAAAAGGAAAAGTAGGTGAGTACCAATGTCTTTTGAACTGGTAAAGCAATATTTTGAAGAGGATGGAATGGGAGAACGGGTCATGGATCTTGCAGAGTCCAGCGCTACCGTGGAAGAGGCGGCGCTGGCGATAGGCTGTGAGCCGTGTCAGATCGCGAAAACCATGTCCTTTTTTGTGGACGACGCCCCGATTCTCATTGTCCTGGCAGGCGACACCAAGATCGATAATAAGAAGTACAAAGCACAGTTCCACCAGAAAGCCAAAATGATTCCATGGGATCAGGTGGAAGAGGCTGTAGGCCATCAGCCGGGCGGTGTCTGCCCGTTTGTAACCAAACCAGGCATCCCGGTTTATCTGGACGAATCTCTGAAACGCTTCGAGCGGGTATATCCGGCGGCAGGAAGCGGACATAGCGCCGTGGATCTGACGGTGGAGGAACTGGAAAAGTATTCGGGGTGTGAAAAATGGATTGATGTGGGGAAAAGGAGCGGGGAGTCAACCTCACAGAATTCAGATACCAATAAAACAATAGGGAAAACGTTAGGACATGCAGTAAAAAGTGTAGGAACGACAGCTGCACAGGTTGCAGATAAAGCGAAAACTTCGGTTGATAAGTCAAAACAGTCGGTGATTAATGTAGTTGATGCCAATGGAAATGGAGAAATCGATATCGAAGACTTTATTATTATCGGGCTGAAGACACCGGGAGTAAACGTAGACAGGGCTGATTTCCTGAGGAGGGAATTTCAAAAGAATTATCCTCAAGATGTAATTGAAAAGGCTATTCGTTGTAATCCTGCACAGGCTGGAATTTCAGCGGCTGATATTGATAAGGTTGCGGATGAAGTCATTCAGTATGAGCGTAATTGTGTATCTGGGATTTCAGCAGCGCTTGGTATGACTGGAGGTGTTGCGATGGTTGCTACCATCCCAGCCGATCTGGCACAGTATTATGGTTATATGCTTCGGGCAGCTCAAAAGCTGATGTATTTGTACGGATTTCCGGAGATTGATACGAAAGAAGTTGGAGTGAAATTTGATTCTGAAACCATGAACCTTTTAATAATATGTCTGGGAGTAATGTATGGTGTACAAGGGGCTAATACAGCTATAAAAGCGATGGCTACAGCTTTAGGTAAAGGGGTTGAAAAGAAGCTGATGGCAGCTGCATTGACGAAAGGAACCGTGTATCCTATCGTAAGAAGTGTCTCAAAATGGTTTGGAGTTAATATGACAAAACAGGTATTTGCAGGATTTTTCAAGAAAGCAATTCCTGTAGTCGGTGGCGTTATTGGCGGAGGAATCACATATTTGTCTTTTAAACCTTGTTGTGACAAATTAAAAGAATCTTTGCAGGACACCCTGTTAAGTAATCCGAACCATCATGGCTCCAAGGAAGAGTATGTTATGAGTGATGATATTGCAATGCAGAATGTGTAAGCTTGCGTATGTCGTGTAATACGACCGCGGCCGCTTTATCGCTTTAGGTATTTACAGCTGATTCTTAAGTGTAAAAGATTTTGAAAAAGAATGAGTGATTTTTCTTGAATAACACTGTGAGGTACGACAAAAAATTTATTACTTGTGAAATGTGCCAGATGATTTGATGTATGAATTATAAAGAAAATGTGTTTCGCCCATTTTCGGAAAATTCACTTGTAAATCAGAGGGTGCTATTCTATAATAGAAGAACCACAAAGGAAAAGAAGGAGGGTAACCCGTGAAAAACGAATTAGTAATTGTGCTTGACTTCGGCGGACAGTACAACCAGCTGGTGGCAAGACGTGTTCGTGAATGTAATGTATATTGCGAGATCTATTCCTACCGTATTGATATTGAAAAGATCAAGGCAATGAATCCAAAGGGAATCATCCTGACCGGCGGCCCGAACAGCTGCTATGAGGCAGATTCTCCGACATATACAAAAGAGTTATTTGAACTCGGTATTCCGGTTCTTGGACTCTGCTACGGAGCACAGCTGATGATGCATGTGCTTGGCGGAAAGGTAACAAAAGCAGAAGTCAGAGAGTACGGAAAGACCGAGGTTTTGATTGATAAGAAAGATTCCAAGGTGTTTGAAGGTGTAGAAGCTTCTACAACATGCTGGATGAGCCATTTTGATTATATTGCACAGGTTGCGCCGGGATTTGAGATTACGGCCCACACAGCAGACTGCCCGGTTGCAGCAGCTGAAAATGCAGAGAAAAAGCTGTATGCAATTCAGTTCCATCCGGAAGTACTTCATACAGTCCGCGGAAAAGAGATGCTGTACAATTTCGTACGCGGTGTCTGCGAATGTTCAGGCGACTGGAAGATGGACGCATTTGTTGAAAATGCAGTTGCAGATATCAGAGAAAAAGTGGGAGACGGCAAAGTTCTGCTGGCACTGTCCGGCGGTGTTGACTCTTCCGTAGCAGCAGGACTGCTTTCCAGAGCGATCGGAAAACAGCTGACATGCGTGTTTGTAGACCATGGACTTCTTCGTAAAAACGAAGGAGATGAAGTAGAAGCAGTATTCGGACCGGAAGGAAACTTTGACTTGAACTTCATCCGTGTTAACGCACAGGAAAGATATTACAACAAACTTGCGGGCGTGACAGAACCGGAACAGAAGCGGAAAATTATCGGCGAAGAATTCATCCGTGTATTTGAGGAAGAAGCAAAGAAAATCGGAGCCGTAGATTTCCTCGCACAGGGAACGATTTATCCGGACGTTGTAGAGAGTGGGCTTGGCGGAGAATCCGCAGTGATCAAATCCCACCACAACGTAGGAGGACTTCCGGACTTTGTTGATTTCAAAGAAATCATCGAGCCGCTCCGCGATCTTTTCAAAGACGAAGTCCGTAAAGTAGGACTGGAGCTCGGCATTCCGGAAGATCTGGTATTCCGTCAGCCATTCCCGGGACCGGGACTTGGAATCCGTATCATCGGAGAAGTTACAGCTGAGAAAGTACGGATCGTGCAGGATGCAGACGCAATCTACAGAGAAGAGATTGCAAACGCAGGACTGGCAAGAGAAGTCAATCAGTACTTTGCAGCGCTCACAAATATGCGTTCTGTTGGAGTTATGGGAGATGAAAGAACCTATGACTATGCAGTGGCACTTAGAGCAGTAAAAACGATCGACTTCATGACAGCTGAAGCAGCTGATATCCCGTTTGAGGTGCTTCAGAAAGTCATGAGCAGGATCATCAACGAGGTGAAAGGAGTCAATCGCGTATTCTACGATTTGACAAGCAAACCACCAGGAACGATTGAGTTTGAGTAGCTTGAAAAATCGCGGAAAAGCCCATAAATAAAGGCTTTGCGGGGTGTCGAAAAGACCAAATGGAGTGCAAATGGAGTTTAAAAATTATTTTTTTCTCTTGTTTATATTCCAGATTCACCTGCAAATTTCGTGAAATCGGTTATTCTCATAAAATAAAATTAGAGTAAATATGAAGAACAGTTTGTTTTGATTGAAGTGATTTTCGTCAAGGCAGACTGTTTTTTTGTTGCCTGCATTTAGAAAACAGATACCACAGAAAGGTTCTTTACTTTCGATGAGCTTAAACTCCATGACACAGTAATCACACTGATGGAGAATTAAAAAACAAGAAAATTTGATAAATTTCGGAAAATGATGTCCGATTTTGCATCTGCCAGTACAGAGTATATGAAGAGATAAATATTCAAAACACAGGAGGTACTGATTATGCAGAATAAATTATTTTTAAAGGCAGCCGATATATGTGAACTTCTGGAAGTAAAACAGACATCGGCTTATGAAATCATCGGAAATCTGAACAAGGAACTGGAAGAACAGGGCTACCTGACGCTTAGAGGAAAAGTTCCGACAAAGTATTTTGTGAAGCGTTTCTACGGAGTAGAAGATACTTGTGAGATTCCACAGGAAGAGGGAAAGGAATGGTTTCATGCGTAAGAGAAAAATGTATTTATCAGTGGAAGACATTGCAGAACTCTTTGGATTATCAGTTTCGTTTGCTTACCGGGTAGTGGAAAGAATGAATGCCGATCTGGCAAGCAAGAACTATTATGTGATTCTCGGTCGGGTGCCAACCCGCTATGTAGAGGACAAGATCTATGGTCTGGAACATGTTGAGCAGTATTTGAAGGAGGATAAAGCGGTATGAGTATGATGCAGGAAAAAATGTATATGGATGTGGATGATGTGTGTGCAATTCTTGGAGTTTCAAAAACTTATGCATATAGTCTGATGCGAGAATACAACAAAGAATTGAAGGCAAAAGGCTATATTGTAGTAGCTGGAAAAATCTCTACGAAATTCCTGGCAGAAAAGATTTATGGCATGAAAGTCGAGGATTAGCAATGGGGGTTTACAAAGAAGGAAAAAACTGGAAAGTACAGGTCTATTACAAAGACTGGCAGGGAAATCGGAAAAGAAAACAGAAAAGAGGATTCAGGACCAAGGGTGAAGCTAAGGAATGGGAAAGAGATTTCCTGCAACAGCAGAGCCAGGGTGTGGATATTGAATTTGGAAATTTTCTGGAGATTTATTACAAAGATATGGATGTCCGTCTCAGAGAAAACACTATGTACACGAAGCGATATATTATTGACCTGAAAATCAAGCCTTATTTTGAAAAGAAGATTCTCAGTGAAATTACGGTGGCAGACGTCCGTGCATGGCAGAATGAGTTGCTGACGTATAAGGATAAGAATGGAAAAGGATATTCTCCTACTTATCTGAAAACAGTGAACTGCCAGCTGACTGCAATCTTCAATTATGCAATGCGGTATTATAACCTGCAGGATAATCCCTGCAGGAAGGCAGGAGCGATTGGCAAGAGTAAAGGAGAACCGAAGGACTTCTGGATGCAGGAAGAGTTCAATGCTTTTCTGGAGACAGTAAGTGATAAGCCGGAGACAAGAATGGCGTTTCTTTTGTTGTACTGGACCGGAATGCGTATCGGTGAATTGCTTGCACTTACTTATAATGACATCAATCTTGAAGAGAAAACCATATCAATCAATAAATCTTATCAGAGACTGAAAGGAAAGGATATGATCACGCAGCCGAAAACTCCAAAGAGTATCCGTGTGATTACGATGCCGGATTTTCTTGCAGAGGAATTTCGGGAGTATTGCAGTCATTTGTATGGAATTATGAAAAAGGAAAGACTTTTTCGGTTTACCAAATCGCATATGGAACATTGTATGGCTACCGGAATCGAGCGGTCTGGTGTAAAGCGGATACGACTTCATGATCTCCGCCATTCCCATGCCAGTATGCTGGTTGATATGGGGGTGGCTCCATTGGAGATTGCAGAACGCCTTGGACATGAAAAGGTGGAAACCACGTTGAACACTTATTCACATCTGTATCCGTCTACACAGAGTAAATTAGCAGGTTTGCTAGATAAGAAACATGAGGAAGAGGAGGAATAAGCGATGGCTGGTGACAGACATGGAAAACACAACACAACGACCATTTCTTTTCGGGTGAATTCTTATGAAAAAGCAACAATCGAAGAACGAGTGAAAGTGAGCGGAATGAAAAAACAGGATTATATCGTCCGATCATGCATTTACAATCAGGTATGTGTTGTTGGAAAGAAAGAAACAATTGAGATTATCCGGTCAGAAATGAAGGAAATGAGTTTGGTTTTGGAGGATGTGGCAAAAGATTTGAAGTCTGAAAAACCAGTTATTTCAGAACCGGTTCTTGATAGTATGACAGAACGGTATCTTGCATTTTTGGAAGCAGCATTATGGATGCTGAAAGGTTCAAGTTATTTATGGGAGGATAAAAAGGATGGAAGAGAAAGTAATGAAGGATTGTAAAGTGCTGGCATTGTGTTCACAAAAAGGCGGGGTTGGCAAGACAACAAGTTGCGTGAATCTGGCAGTCGGACTTGCAAAAGCAGGGAAGAAAGTGCTTGTGATTGACAATGATCCGCAGGGAAGTATGACAGCAAGTCTTGGGTATCATAACCCAGATGAATTACCAATCACACTGGCTACTATTCTGACAAAGATTGTAGAAGATGAACTATTTGAAAATACACTGGGAATTTTACATCACCAGGAAGGAATTGATTTGATTCCGGCAAACATCGAACTCTCTGGAATGGAAGTTTCACTTGTAAATATTATGAGCAGGGAACTTGTCTTAAAACAATATATAGAAAGAATGAGAGAAGAATACGACTATATATTGATTGACTGTATGCCATCACTTGGAATGCTGACGATCAATGCACTTGCCAGTGTCGATGCAGTTATTATACCTGTCCAGGCGGCTTATCTTCCTGTAAAGGGTCTAGAACAGCTGATACGGACGATAGGAAAGGTGCGAAGACAGCTGAACAAACAACTGAAAATTGGAGGTATATTGATCACAATGGTGGATAACCGAACGAACTATGCAAGAGATATATCTGATCTGATTTTTGATACATATGGAAACCAGATTAAGATTTTTCCACAGAGTATTCCATTTTCAGTACGAGCAGCTGAAATCAGTGCGGAAGGAATCAGCATATTTGAGCATGATCCAAAAGGAAAAGTAGCGGCTGCATATTGGCAGATGACACAGGAGGTGCTTTTGGATGAAAGGTAGAAGTGCATCGAAGATAAAACTGACATCTTATGATGAATTACTTGGAGGAGGAGAAGAAACGAACGATATCCAGCAGGTTTCACTTGAGCATTTACATTCTTTCGAGAACCATCCATTTCAAGTAAATGATGATGAGGCAATGGCGGAACTGGTGGAAAGTGTGAAAGAAGAGGGAATTCTTACAGCATTACTGGTACGACCGCTGGGTGATGGTGAATATGAAATCATCGCCGGTCACAGAAGGAGACATGCGGCACAACTTGCTGGTCTTAAAGAGGTTCCGGTTATTATCAGAAATATGGATCAAGATACAGCTGTCCGTGCGATGGTAGACAGCAATCTGCAGAGACCTAATATACTCCCAAGTGAAAAGGCATTTGCTTACCGTATGAAGATGGAAGCAATGAATCATCAGGGAACATCAGGCGGTATCAGTGCGAAAGACATTGGAAAGAACGCAAATGACAGTGCAAGGCAGGTGTATCGCTATATCCGGCTTACTTATCTGATGAATGACCTATTAAACGCAGTAGATCGTGATGTAATCGGATTGCAGGTAGGTGTAGAGCTTTCCTACCTTACGGTTCCAGAACAGGAGATGGTGGAGGAAGTGCATGAGAGTACCGGAAAATATCCAAGTCTGGAACAGGCAAAAAAAATAAGGCAACATCGAGAAGAAAAAACGCTGACAAAAGAGATTGTGCGGCTCCTGGTTATAGGAGAGCGTAAAAAGAAAACAACGGTAACATTAAAACAGGATGAAATTAAGAAGTATTTTCCTCCAGAGTATGATGAACAGAAGATACGGACTGTTATATGTCAGCTTTTGGAGGAATGGAGCAATCAGAATCATTGATAAGTACGAAGGGAGGGATGTGTCATGAGTATAAGAGCAACATTCCATTATTTTCAAGGAATGGAATGCGATATGTACAGTTTTTATCGTATTCCCAAACTGCTGTTTACAAGTGAATATTTTAAAAATCTCTCCTGCGAAGCAAAGGTGCTGTACGGACTGATGTTAGACCGGATGTCACTGTCCATCAAGAACCGGTGGTTTGATGAAGAGGACAGGGCATATATTTTCTTTTCGGTGGAAGAGATTATGGAAATGCTTAACTGTGGCAGGAATAAGGCTGTGAATTGTCTAAAAGAGCTGGATCAGGAAAAAGGGATTGGATTGATTGAGAAGAGGCGAATCGGACTTGGAAAAACAAATGTTATTTACGTGAAAAATTTCAGCCTGACAGAATATCCAGATGAGCCAGCAATCTTTGATTCGGAAGAAACACCGGAAAATGTAGCAGAGAGAAAAGAAAATACAGAGACAGAAATAGAAGAATATGCAAAAAAAGAGCCGGAAAAGCCCGTAAATACACAGAAGTTTGAAAAACAAACTTCAGGAAGTTTGAAAAATAAACTTCAAGAAGTTTCAAAAACAAACTTCAAGGAGTTTGAAAAACAAACTTCAAGAAGTTTAGAAAACAAACTTCAAGAAGTTTCAAAAACAAACTGTAATAATACTGAATATAATTATACTGAATTTAGTGAGAATGAATCTTATCAATATCTATCTGAACAAGAGAAAGGGAGAGATAGGATACAGGAGAGAAATGAGTATCGACAGTTAATTCATGATAATATCGAATATGAGATCCTTTGTCAGAGCTATGGAACTGGACGAGTAGAAGAGCTGGTAGAGCTGATGCTGGATGCAATATGTTCGACAAAGACATATCAACAGATCAATGGGGAAGCTGTGCCTACACAAGTGGTCAAGAGCCGTTTGCTCAAAGTCGGGTATGAACACATCCAGTATGTGTTTTTCAGTCTTGACAGGAGTACAAGCAAAGTGAAGAATATCCGGCAGTATATGCTGACGGTATTGTATAACGCTCCTGCAACAATCAATCAGTTTTATGATGCTGAAGTTCGACATGACATGTACTGGGGGAAGGATATTCCAGACAGGTAAGAACTTTGTGCCCACTGGGCACGAAGTTTAAAAAGAGATAGTCATATCTGGCAGATATGCTAAAATAACCTTGTGTCCACTGGGCACAAAGTAGGAGGAAGAATTATGTTGAGATTTATGATAAAACTGCCATTTCGAATTATTGCAGCTCCTGTTTGGCTGGTACTTGCAGCGGTGAATATTGTGCTGGTGTTCCTGGTTGGGTTATCTGCTGGATTCTGCTATCTGATAGCCGGAATCTCTGTTGTGACAGAAGTTTTGAGTATTGGGTTTGGAATCAGTACGGACTGGACAATGAAATCAGCGATTATTACGACAGTAGTGTTTGTTCTACTCCCACATATCGGTATGGGGATAGTTGCAGTAATTGAAGTTGTGAAATGTGGATTACAGGAATTTATTTTTGGATGATTGTGGAAAATATAGTGGCGCTATATGGAAAGGCAGAAATAAACAATGGAAGAATTATATAAAGTGATGGATGATTTGCTTGAGGTGGAATTTCAGATGAAAGCAGGGATGGATATTCTGAAAGAACTGGAAGAGTTTTATATGCTGGAAAAAGAAACCGAAAAATCGGATGCTAGAAAAGTAGCTGTGCTGATGAAAGGATATCTGCAGTCGATGAAGTCAAATATTCGAGAAATCATTCGTTATATTGATGACACGACACTTGAAAAATCAAATGATAAAAAGAAAGATAAACAGGAATCTGCGAGCACCATATCCGAGGAAGTGCAGGAATTTGTGAATCTGACAATTACAGAGCATATGGGGAAAGCATATTCAGAATGGAAGTTAAAGCAGGATAAAGAGCCAGTAAGTGAGATTGATAAGAAATACCAGAAATTACTGGAAACGTTATCCCAAGAACAGGAAGAAGTGATTACGGAATACTGTAATGCAATTTTTAGCAGTGGAGCAGAAACAGAAGAATTTTTCTATCGAATGGGATTAAAAGATGGACTGAATCTGAAAAATACGGTAAAATCTGTATTAGAAATGATATCATGAAATCGGAAGTTGGAGGATACACGCATGAAAATTGTAATCATTAATGGAAGTGCCAGAAAAGGAAACACGCTGACAGCAATCAATGCATTTATAAAAGGAGCATCAGAAAAGAATGAAATTGAAATCATTGAACCTGACAAACTCAACATTGCACCATGCAAGGGATGTGGTGTCTGTCAATGCTCTAAGGGATGCGTCGATAAGGATGATACAAATCCTACAATTGATAAAATTGCTGCCGCAGATATGATTCTTTTTGCTACACCAGTTTATTGGTGGGGAATGTCAGCACAATTGAAACTTATCATTGATAAGTGCTACTGCCGTGGATTGCAGTTAAAAAATAAAAAAGTTGGCACGATTGTTGTAGGCGGTTCTCCCGTAGACAGTATCCAGTATGAGCTGATTGATAAGCAGTTTGACTGTATGGCAAAATATCTTTCATGGGATATGCTTTTCAAAAAATCATATTATGCAACAGCCAGAGATGAACTTGAAAAAAACAAGGATTCCATGAACGAACTTGAGGGGATCGGAAAAAATTTATAAAGCACGTTCCAAATTCCTGTTTGCATATTTCATCAAACGGTACATATTAAAATTAACACAAAGGGAGATGTTAGAATGAAAGCTCATGAATATTGGTCTGTCGGAGCATTGATAACGATGCTAGGAACTTTTTATAGCGGATATAAAGGTTCAAAATCAAGCCATAAATATTTTGCGGCAAGTTCTTTGCTTTGTATGATTATGGCTATTTACACAGGTCATAAGATGATATCTAAAAACAAGAAAACAAAGAAAGAACCAATATCATTAGGAAATGAAGAATAATACAATCAACCTTGTGCCCAGTGGGCACGAAGTTGGCATAGTCACTATGGTGTCAGGAGAAATCCTGGCATCTTTTTTTTATATCTTTTTACACTTCAAAAAATAATTTCAAAAAATTTCTAAAATCATGTCCGATTTTGTCGCTCCCAATACAGAGTATATGGAAGGCAAATTGAAAATCCTCTGATTTCCAAAAATCACAAACGTAAAAGAGGTTCAGACAGTTCTTCCGATTGCACCTTGACAATTGAAGGAGCTGATACATCTTGAGGAACATGCTTACCGGAGATAATCCGGCTCGTGCAGGCGAAGACTCCTACGGGAAGAGCGAAGCAATAATGATACCACCGAAGGGTACAGGACCTCTGCTGAAACAGAGACTGTGACTGTATTTTTACAGCCGGGTTATCTGGAATGATAACGATCAGATGTATATGTACAGACAAAGCCCAAATGTGAATACTTAGATTTTCTTATTTATATTACAGGAGAAATCCTGTAGCAAGTGGGGAATGGTTCGAATCCATTCCTCATTTTTTCGTGCAGAAAATGCACAGATTATTATCCTGTTTGAAATACCAGGGAAGGGTGTTGCAGGAAGAAAGGGAGGACAAAAAGAATGAATACGATTGTTTTAATGGGTAGACTTGCCAGAGATCCAGAAACTAAGCTGACATCTACGCAAAAGGGACAAACCAAAGTATCTAGGTTTCCACTGGTAGTAAAAAGAAATCGCACAAGCAAAGCATTTGTAGTGATGATCACAGCTTATGGAAATAATGCAGAATTTGTGGAGAAATATCTTGAAAAAGGAATTAAGATTGCTCTTTCCGGAGAGTTGGTAATCTCTCAGATCAAAGATGAACAGACTGGAACTGCATCCTATTATACCGAAGTCATTATGGATAATGTAGAGTTTGCAGAAGCCAAAACAAAAAAAGAAGAATCTGACGGATTTCAACCAGCAGAGAAGAGGAAGATTCCATTCGATATACCAGAAGAACTTGAACAAGAAATGCCATTTCGATAGGAGGACAAGATTTATGAGAAAATACTTTTTAGAATTATTTGCAATAGGATTGGTTGATTCAGAAGGAAGAATCAATACAGAACATATGACAAGCGATGCACTTATGACTTCCATGAAAACAATGGAAGAGCTGACAAAAATGAAAATGGATCGTTTAGTTTTGGAAACAACAATGGAGATGATCTTATGTATGTTTGAGTCATGTGACACAGAGGAATTTACAGAAATATTAGGCAAGCTGCTTGGCGGAAAGCAGACTTCTAAAGTGACAGCTCATTTGGAAGCACTGGAGGAATTGTTGACAGAAGAGGAATATAGTAGTTTCCTTGCAGAATATCTTGGTTATTTAACCGTGAATGTAGCAGAGTTTATTAGGAGCACAATCATTGAAAATGGTTTGATGTTACTTGCCGGTTCAGGAGGAGAAGAGGATGGAGAAGAGGATGGAGAAGACGGATTATAAAATCACAGAGTTTCACAATTCGGAGTTTGGTTCCATCCGTATGATTGAAGATGGAGGCAGACTTTTATTTTCTGGAATGGATGTAGCATTTGCTTTGGGATATGCAAAACCAAGAAATGCGATAAATGTTCATTGCAAGGGGGCCCTGAAACGGGGCGTCCTTACATCAGGTGGGGTACAGCCAATGATTTTTATTCCAGAGGGAGATGTATATCGGCTGATTACAAAAAGTCGTTTAAAGTCAGCACAGAATTTTGAGAAGTGGGTATTTGATGAGGTACTTCCGGCTATTAGGAAAACAGGCGGATATTTAGAGACCGATCTTTTAGACAGGGTAAAAGATAACCCGGAACTTCTTTTGGAATTTGCCGAGAGACTTTTGGCAGAAAACAATCGAAATCGAGAATTGCAAAATCGTGTAAAGGATATGCAGCCAAAAGCAGATTATTATGATCATTTCATGATTACAGGAGAATGCACCAATATTCGAACGACGGCAAAAGAGATTGAATTTCCAGAAAGAAAATTTGTGAAACTTCTTTTAAATAGAGGATTTCTATATAGGAGTCCATCCGGCACGCTGTTACCCTATGCGGTGGAGAAGAACAATGATCTGTTTATTGTAAAAGACTATTTTAACAATGGACATCTTGGTTCACAGACATTGGTTACACCAAAAGGAAAAGAATTTTTTAAAGCGTTGTGTGCGGAGGAAGAGTAAAGAATGAAGGAGGTGGTTGCCATGATTACAGATCTGGACAGCAGTTAAATCGCTGAAAGGAGGGAAAATCATGCAGGAAGAGGTAACTCAGAAAACGGTCACGTTCTGCATTCGGACTACCAAAGTAACAGCAGATTTATTGAAAAAGGTTCTTGCTGCTTATCTGCGTCATCAGAAGCAGAAATCGGTAGAGAAGAAAGCGAAGAAGAATCAGCCGAAACAGGGAAAGGTCACGGTAAAAGAGCTGGCAAAACAAAATGCCGGGATGGTCAATATCGAGATCACAAATAAGAATATCAAGTCCTTTGAACGTTATGCCAGAAAATACGGGATCAATTATGCTTTGAAAAAAGATAAGAGTAAAGATCCACCGATGTATCTGGTGTTTTTTAAAGGACGTGATCAGGATGCCCTCAATGCTGCTTTCCGTGAGTTTTCCCAGAAACAGATTCAAAAAGCGAATAAGCCTTCTATTCACAAGCGTCTTGCAACTTACAGAGCAATGATGCCAAAGAAATCGAAGGACAAAGTAAAGAACCGGCATCAGGAGCAGAGCCGATGAAAAAGCAAATCGGTAAAAATCTGATGCAAAAATGGAAGAATAAGATCAGGGTCAGGCTGTCCGCCCTGGATAAAAAGAAACTGGTTCTTACCAATATCCCATATATCTTAACTGCTTTTTATACAAATCGGGCATCATTTCTTTACAGAAACAGTCTGGGAGAAGATATTGGGAACAAGCTATTATATGCGATGGAACATGCAGACAGGATTCTTACTGGATTGCAGCCAAGTTTTAACTGGCGTGATATGCTGACAGGAATTGTAGCAGCTGTCATTCTGAAATTACTGGTATGGCAGAAACAGTCAGATGCAAAGAAACTCCGGAAAGGAATCGAGTATGGTTCAGCCAGATGGGGAAACGCTGAGGATATTAAACCTTATATGTCGGAAGATCCCTGGATGAATATTCCATTAACAGCAACAGAAGCATTGACTATGGAAAGTAGACCTAAACAGCCAAAGTATGCAAGAAATAAAAATATAGTGGTCATTGGCGGCAGTGGTTCCGGAAAAACTCGATTTTTCGTTAAGCCGTCAGTCATGCAGATGAACTGTTCCATGGTCATTACAGATCCGAAAGGCACTCTGATCGAGGAGTGCGGGAAGATGTTAGCAAAGGGACCACCTAAGAAAGATAAGAATGGAAATATTATGAAAGATAAATCAGGAAAAGTGGTACACGAACCATATGTGATTAAGGTTCTGAATACTATCAACTTTTCCAAATCGCTTCATTACAATCCATTTGCTTATATACGGTCTGAAAAAGATATCCTGAAGCTGGTTACAACAATTATTGTTAATACCAAAGGCGAAGGGGAAAAAGCTTCCGAAGATTTTTGGGTGAAAGCAGAGAAGCTGTTGTACACGGCATTGATTGCTTTTATCTGGTATGAAGGAGATGAAGAGGAAAAGAATCTGAATACCCTTCTGGATCTTTTGAATGAAAGCGAAACCCGTGAAGAGGATGAAACTTACCAGAATCCAGTGGATATGATGTTCCAGGAACTGGAAGAAAGAGATCCGCAGCACTTTGCGGTCAGACAGTATAAAAAATACAAAATGGCGGCTGGCAAAACAGCCAAAAGTATTCTTATTTCCTGTGGTGCGAGGCTGGCACCATTTGATATAGCAGAACTTCGTGAGATCATGTCTTATGATGAAATGGAACTGGATAAGATCGGGGACAGGAAGACAGCCTTGTTTTTGATTATGTCCGATACAGATACAACATTTAACTTTGTGATTGCCATGTTACAGTCACAGCTTTTCAATCTGCTTTGTGACAAAGCAGATGATGAATATGGTGGAAGACTGCCAGTTCATGTGCGTGTCATTGCTGATGAGTTTGCCAATATTGGACAAATTCCTCAGTTTGACAAGCTGATTGCAACCATCCGAAGCAGGGAAATCTCTGCTTCTATTATTTTGCAGTCACAGAGTCAGCTAAAGGCAATGTATAAGGATAGTGCAGATACTATTCTGGGTAACTGTGATACCACACTATTTCTTGGAGGAAAAGAGAAAACTACCTTAAAGGAAATGAGCGAGCTTCTGGGTAAGGAAACCATTGACCTGTATAACACTTCGGAAACGAGGAGCAATCAGAAGTCCTTTGGATTGAATTACCAGAAAACAGGCAAACAGCTGATGACAGAAGATGAGATTGCAGTCATGGATGGTGGAAAATGTATCCTGCAGATCCGTGGGGCCAGACCATTTTTCTCGGACAAATATGATATCACGAAACACAAAAACTATCGGCTTCTTGCAGATGAAAACGAGAAGAACCGGTACAAAGTAGAGAAAGAGTTAAATCCGCAGTACACACCGAAATCTGAAGAAGAGGTGGAAGTAATTCATGTAGAACTGTCGGAGTAACCTTGGGAATGAACAGAAAATAATGAGGAAAGGAATAACTGACATTAGGTGCACCGGCTTTTTAGTCGGTGTATTTTCGTTCCCGTAAACACCTGAAAGAAGTCAGTTTTGGTGAATGTATATGGCATTTTTTAGCAGTGCAATTACAACTTTAAAAACTCTTGTAGTCGCAATCGGCGCAGGTCTTGGCGTGTGGGGTGTCGTAAACCTTCTGGAAGGATATGGAAACGACAATCCCGGTGCTAAGAGCCAGGGCATCAAACAGCTGATGGCTGGTGCCGGAATCATGCTGCTGGGAACTACCCTGATTCCACAGCTGGCAACATTGTTCTCTTAAGAGGAGTGGTAGATGAACACCATCATTGAGAGAATTACGGAAGCGATAAAGGATATCCTGATCGGGCTTATCAAGTCCTGTTTGGATAACATGTTCACGTCTGTCAATGAGCAGGTGGGAACCATAGCCGGGCAGGTGGGACAGACACCGCAGGGATGGAATGCCGGAATCTTCAATCTGATCCAGAACATTTCCCAAACGGTGATTGTCCCCATTGCGGGACTGATCATCACATTTGTCCTGTGCTATGAACTGATTACGATGGTAACGCAGAAAAACAATTTCCATGAATTTGAGACTTACAACATTTTCCTCTGGATCTTTAAGGCGTATGTAGCCATTTATCTGGTGACGAATACGTTCAATATCACGATGGCGGTCTTTGACGTTGGCCAGCATGTGGTCAACAATGCCGCCGGAGTAATTTCCGGAAACACAGCAGTGGACGCATCGGAAGCAATCACAAGGATTGTGGATGCACTGGAAGATATGGAACTGGGGGATTTGTTCTTGTTATCCATGGAAACGCTGCTGATCAGTATTACCATGCGGATTCTGTCGATCATTATAACCGTTATTTTATACGGAAGAATGATAGAGATTTACCTTTATACTTCCATAGCACCAATTCCGTTTGCCACCATGACCAATAAGGAATGGGGCAATATCGGAAACAACTATTTAAAAGGCTTGTTCGCACTGGCATTTCAGGGATTCTTCATGATGGTCTGTGTGGGAATTTATGCAGTTTTAGTAAATGCAATGACCATATCCAGTGACCTTCATGCAGCAATGTTTTCAGTAGCGGCTTATACCGTGATTCTTGCATTTTCATTATTCAAGACCGGAAGCCTTAGCAAATCAATATTCAATGCCCACTAACGGGCAGGAAAGGAGCACATACATGGCGTATGTACCAGTACCCAAAGACCTTACAAAGGTCAAAACAAAAGTAGCGTTAAATCTGACAAAGCGGCAGCTGATTTTCTTTTCACTTGCCGCAGTTGCGGGAATTCCGTTTTATCTGTTCATGAGAAAACCAATCGGTTCCAGTATCGCAGCCATCCTGATGGTAACGATCATGCTTCCGTTTTTCTTCATGGCAATGTATGAAAAAGACGGTCTTCCCTTTGAAAAAGTGGTGGCAAATATCATTCGACAGAAGTTTATCTGTCCGGCAGTAAGACCATATAAGACAGAAAATTTTTATCAGGAGATTTCCACCCTTGTAAAAAAGGAGGGTGTGCCGGATGGCAAAAAAGACAAAGCAGGAGGCTCAGCAGGAGCGTCTGTCCCTGGCGGAAAAAAGAAACCGTCAGGAAAGAAGAAACAAAAAAAGCAGAAAAGAAAGAGAACAGGAAAAGCGTAGGAAGAAGCAGGAACGGGACCGCAGGAAACAGAAAAACATTCCTACAACAGCACAGCAGAGTATTCCGTATATTCGGATGCTGCAGGATGGTATTTGCCAGGTGACAAAGACCTTTTTCTCCAAGACGATTCAGTTTTATGACATCAACTATCAGCTTGCTTTAAATGAGGATAAGACTACGATATTTGAGAATTATTGTGATTTCTTAAATTACTTTGATTCTTCCATCAGTGTGCAGCTGTCTTTTATCAATCAGCAGGTGGATGTGGCAGAATTTGAGAAAAGCATTGACATTCCGGATCAGAACGATGACTTCAATGCCATTCGTGAAGAATACCGTACCATGTTGAAGAATCAGCTTTCCAAGGGAAATAATGGTCTGGTGAAGACAAAGTATATCACTTTTGGAATCGAAGCAGAAAGCCTGAAGGTGGCAAGGCCAAGGCTTGAAAGAGTCGAAACAGATATCTTAAATAACTTTAAGGTCCTGGGAGCACAGGCACATTCCCTGAATGGTCTGGAAAGGCTGGAGATTATGTATCATGTGTTCAACCAGGATCGGATTGAACCATTTAAGTTCCAGTATAAGATGCTTCCGGAAACCGGATTAAAGACCAAAGATTTTATTGCACCGACTTCCTTTAACTTTTCCAAGAATCAGACATTTTTGATGGGAAGAACGCTGGGAAGTGTGAGTTACCTGCAGATTCTTGCACCGGAGCTTACAGACCGGATGCTTGCAGATTTCCTGGATGTGGATGACAGCATCAATGTCAACATTCATATCCAGTCCATTGACCAGAGTTCTGCAATCAAGATGATCAAGAGTAAGATTTCAGATCTGGATAAGATGAAGATTGAAGAGCAGAAACGGGCGGTACGTTCCGGTTATGATATGGACGTGCTTCCATCGGACCTTATAACCTATGGAGAAGAGGCGAAAAACCTGCTGGAAGATCTGCAGTCCAGAAATGAGAGAATGTTCCTTGTGACGGTTCTGGTAATGAATACCGCAAAGAAGCGTCAGAAGCTGGATAACAATATTTTCCAGGTGCAGGGAATCGCACAGAAATATAACTGTTCCTTAAAACAGCTGGATTATCAGCAGGAAGCAGCACTCATGTCCTGTATTCCGCTGGGAGTCAATCGGATTGAAATTCAGAGAGGGCTTACCACATCTTCAACAGCGATCTTCGTGCCGTTTACGACACAGGAACTGTTTCAGGAAGGGGAGGCTCTTTATTATGGACTGAATGCATTATCCAACAACATGATTATGGTTGATCGAAAACGTTTGAAGAACCCGAATGGACTGATTCTTGGTACACCAGGTTCCGGTAAGTCCTTCTCAGCAAAGAGAGAAATTACAAACTGCTTCCTGATCACAGAAGATGATATCATCGTCTGCGATCCAGAAGCCGAATATTCGGCACTTGTGCAGGCACTGCACGGGCAGGTGGTACGGGTTTCTCCGGTATCTGACCAGTATATCAATCCAATGGATCTGAACCTGAACTATTCCGAGGAAGATAATCCACTGTCATTGAAAGCAGATTTTATTCTGTCGTTGTGTGAGCTGATTGTTGGAGGAAAGAATGGACTGGAGCCGGTAGAAAAAACTATCATTGACCGTTGTGTGCGGTTGGTTTATCAGGAATATCTTGCCAATCCCGTACCGGAGAAGATGCCAATCCTAGAGGATTTATATAACCTTCTGAGAAAACAGGAAGAGCCAGAAGCACAGCGACTGGCCACTTCGTTGGAAATCTATGTTACAGGTTCTTTGAATGTGTTTAACCATCAGACAAACGTGGATATCAATAACCGCATTGTCTGCTTTGATATCAAGGAACTTGGTAAGCAGTTGAAAAAGATTGGGATGCTCGTCATCCAGGATCAGGTTTGGAACAGGGTAACGATGAACCGTTCTGCCCATAAATCCACCAGATACTATGTGGACGAGTTCCATCTTCTCTTAAAAGAAGAACAAACTGCAGCCTACAGCGTGGAGATTTGGAAGCGATTCCGTAAATGGGGTGGTATTCCAACGGGCATCACCCAGAATATTAAGGATTTGCTGTCTTCCAGGGAAATCGAGAATATATTTGAAAATTCAGATTTTATTTATATGCTGAACCAGGCTTCCGGAGACAGGCAGATTCTGGCAAAACAGCTGAATATCTCACCAACTCAGCTGTCCTATGTAACCAACAGCAATGAGGGTGAAGGACTTCTGTTCTATGGAAATGTCATTATCCCATTTGTAGACAGATTCCCGAAGAATTCCCTCTATAAAATCATGACAACCCGCTTAGAGGAGACTTCTGAAGCAGGTTAAATCAAAGGAGAAAGCAATGGTACGAGCAATTTCATATGTATTAACTTTTAGTGGCGGTGCTGTATTTGGCATCGCTTTTCTCTGTTTATTACAGGCAGGGAAAGGGTATCCGAAGAAGGAGGAGTAATCAGTGGCAGAACAGAGAATGAAAGTCAGAGACAAGAAAGTCCAGAAGATGACCAAGGATGGTCTGGTGGAAGAAAACCTGACAGATAAATCTTCTGTTCGTGTCAGTAACCGTGTCGGTGATGTGCAGATGGGAAGAAAACAGGGGGAAAAAGAAGAAAACCTTGTGGATAAGTCTCCCCGCCAGTCTGAACGGAGTGGGAAAAATATTCGACCCTCTGTGCAAAAATCCAGAGATGCACCGGAACTGATACGGACAGAGAAGCAAAGTGAGGATTTTGGACAGTGTAGTAAACAGCAAAATAGAAAAAGAATCCGTGCTGAAGTCGGAAAAGAATCCAGACTTGCAGAAAAATCCGAAGCCGGACAGTCAGGGAGACTGAAAGAAAAACGTGCTGATCTATCAGAAAACAGAGGAGACAGCCGGAGAAATCAGACAGGTGGCAGCAAAAAGCCAAAACAAAAACAACGTTTGAAGTTTGCTTATGAGGAAACTGGTGCTTCTGTGAAAAATGACAAAGATATGGAGAAATTGAACCAGATGGATACGGATGGAGTCAATTTCCGCCATCAGAAACAGAAAGAAAAAGCCAAAAAGTTTTCTTATGAAGAAGCAAGAAAGAAAAAGGAAGCAAAGCAGCATTCCAAGAAAGCACAGGTCTATCAGGCAAATGAAGGGGAAGCTCCTGGAAAGAAGAAATCCCGCTTGAAGTTTGGAGAAGGGGAATCTGTGAAAACTGAAAAAACTTCTGTTGTCAAGAAAGCAGGAAGTGCAACTTCCGCAGCATTGCACCGTGAGATCAGCAAAAATGAAGATGATAATGCGGCGGTAGAAGGTGCCCATAAGTTAGAAGAAAGCGGCGAAGGTGTTTACCGGCTGGAACAGAGAAGTGCCAGACGCAGGAAACAGAGGGCATCCAGAAAAAGAAGCAGACTTGAAAGACAGGCAGAGAAACAGACACAGGCTGCAGCCCGTCAGGAGCAGAAGAAACTGAAAAAACAGATTCAGAAGCAACAGATCAAACGGGATTATGCCAAAGCGAAGAGAAGTGAACAGACAGTAGGAACAGCTACAAAAGGTACGATTGATTATATCAAGAAGATTGGCGGCAAAGTCACCAACTTCTTTAAAGAAAACCGGAAGGTGTATATCAGTGTAGCAGTTCTGATCGGATTGATGTTTCTGATCATAACGAATGTCACGTCTTGCTCTGCAGTGTTTTTACAAAATGTGATCACTTATACCGGAACCAGTTATCTGTCATCGGATCAGGCAATCCGGGAAGCGGAACTGTATTACACACAGCTGGAAGCTAATCTGCAGGAGCGGATCAACAACATGGAATCGGAAGAACCGGGGCATGATGAGTACCGCTATGATATTGGTCCGATAGAGCATGATCCGTTTATCCTGATCAGTTACCTGTCTGCAAAATATGAGGAGTTTACGTTTGAGCAGGTGAAGCCAGAACTGGATGCGTTGTTTGCAGAGCAATACCATCTGACTACTGAAGCAGTGAATGAGACTGTGACAGAGACTGCGACAGTAAGGGTTGGAGAATCTTTGGGACAGGTTGTTACCAGTGGCTATTGCAACTGCCCAATCTGTTGTGGTATTTGGAGCGGAGGACCGACTGCCAGTGGAGCATATCCAACTGCCAATCATACCTTAGCGGTAGATGCTTCCAATCCGTTTGTACCAATGGGAACAAAGGTAGTTATGAATGGTGTCGAATATACCGTAGAAGATACCGGAGCTTTCGCAAGATACGGTGTACAGTTTGATGTCTATTATGACAGTCATGCGGCAGCATCTGCACATGGACATCAAACATGGGAATGTTATCTGGCAGATGATAATGGAAGCAATGAAGTGGAAGTGACCAGGACAAGAGATGTAGATGTGCTGAATGTCACCTTAAATAGTGGAAACCTGATGTCAATCTGTCAGGACAGGTTGGGATTTTTCCAGAAAGAACTGTTCAGTGCCTACAACGATACAAAAGGCAACTTGCAGATGTTTGCAACACCGGTTGATTTTAACTGGTATTCCAGTGTGACCAGCTATTATGGATACAGGATTCATCCAATATCAGGAGCAAATCAGCTTCATAATGGTATGGATATCGGAGCACCGGAAGGGACAAAAGTAATGGCAGGGCTGACCGGAACGGTTACAACTTCTGCTTATAACGACAGCTATGGCAATTATGTTGTGATCAAGGACAGTAAAGGCTATGAACTGCGGTATGCACATTTAAGCAGCCGGAGTGTATCTGCAGGAGCATCCGTCACGAAAGGTGATGAGATAGGGCTTGTAGGAAATACTGGAAATTCTACAGGAAGCCATCTTCACATTGAACTTCTGAAAAATGGAGAGCGGTTAAACCCGATCTTTTATCTGGAAACAGGAGAAGGGGCAGGATTTGGCGGCAATGAATATACCAGTGAAGCAGCACAGCGTTTGTTAAATGAAGCAGCGAGATATCTTGGGACACCGTATGTGTGGGGTGGATATTCGCCAAGTGGATTTGACTGTTCTGGATTCGTAAGTTACTGCCTGACACATTCAGGTGTAAGGAATACAGGAAGATTAACGGCACAGGGATTGTATGACATTTGTACGCCGGTATCTCAGTCAGAAGCACAGCCAGGAGATCTGATCTTCTTTACAGGTACTTACGATGCAGGAGTTCCGGTAACGCATATCGGAATCTATGTGGGCAATGGTCAGATGATCCATTGTGGGCATCCGGTGCAGTATACGTCCATCAACTCTCCATACTGGCAGAGTCATTTCTATGGATTCGGACGATGGTAAGGAAAAGGGCGGTGTAACAGCCGTCCGGAAAGGAGAAGCGATGAAAAGTCTTGAAAAAGCAACGGCAGATTATGAGAAAGCCAAGGAAAAAATGGAAGCATCCAAAGCCAGATATGAAGCAGATTTAAAGCGTTTCAAGGCTGCGGAGATAGCAAAAACAGAAGCGGAAAATCTGGAAATTGTAAAAATTATCCGTGCAATGGATATGAGCATTCCAGAGCTGGAAGCTTTCAAAAAGAGAATGAAAAATGAACTGCCCGGCAGGGTAGAAATACAGAAGGAGGAAACAAGGTCTGATGATGAATTTAGAGAAGATGAAACAGAAGAAATCTAAAAATAGCGTGAAAAAAGGATTGCTTGCGGCAACAACGATTCTTTGCTTGACATCGCCTATGTTGCAGACACAGAGTGTGTTAGCGGCAGAGAATACAGCACCCGCAATTACGATTGAAAAGCCAGATGGCTGGAGACAGGGGGAAACGGCAGTCGCAATTACTGTGGATGCCAGTCATATGCCAGAAGGATTTTCTATCACAAAAATTGAAGCGAAAGCTGGGAAAGACGGAAGCTGGCAGGATGTGACAGGGAATGGAAGTATTTCCATTACTGGTAATCAGACGGTCTATGTGCGTGTGACAGATGGTGAGGGGAAGGTCTATGAGCAGAATCGCTCTATTAAGTGTTATGACACAGAAAAGCCTACGCTTTCTGCATCTCTGACAGATGGTGTACTGACGATTCAGGGAAATGATACCGTTTCCGGCATTACTTCTGTGACAGTTAATGGCACCACTTATACAGATCTGAAGGATGGAATGCTGAGAGTGCAACTGACACAGAAAGATTTTACAACAAAACAGATTGAAATCACGGTAACGGATGGTGCCGGAAATACTTCTGAAAAGTATGTGTTGCAGAATCCTTATTATGAATGGGCAAAGAAGCAGGCAGAGAAACAGAAAACTTCAGGTGACAGCAATGGTGCGATGGCAACCACGACCAGTGCAGATGCAACTGGGACTGAGAAAACAACGACTTCACCACTTCCGCAGGATGCACAGGCTTCTGAGCCAACAGATGCAAAAGGAACTGTGGATGATCGGACAGTGACAGGTATTGAGGAACAGCTTAATAAAGAAGGCGAGACAGCAGATTCTGTTACCAAAACAGCTACGGAAGGCACAAAAGAGTTTTATACCATTTCAACTAAGAGTGGTAAGATTTTTTATCTGATCATCGACAATTCAAAATCTCAGGATAATGTGTATTTCCTTACCGAAGTCAGTGAGAAAGACCTGATGAACTTCACACTTTCTGATTCTGTGACACTTCCGGAAGTAGATATTGTTTATGCAGAACCAGAGAAACAGGCTGAAGAAGAAAAGCCGGAAACGACAGAGACAGATGAGAAAGATAAGGTAGAGGATGAAATTCAGATGCCAGAAGACAAAAGTTTGGCAGGGACTTATCTACTGATCGGATTGGTTGCTGTTGGAGCTGCGGCAGGTGGTTATTACTTGAAAGTCTACAAACCGAAACATGAATATGATGATGAAGATGAGATGGAAGAGGATGAAAATGAATCCGAAGATTCAGAGTCAGAAAAACGGGAGGTAGACGATGCAGATGAGCAGGAAGAACAGGAAAATGCAGGGACAGAAGTTTTGAAAGATGAAGATTTCAATGATGAGGTACTAGAAGATGAAGAAGAGGAGCAGGAGTAAATGAAATTAGTGATTGCAGAAAAGCCATCGGTTGCGATGGCACTGGCTTCCGTGCTTGGAGCCAGAACAAGAAAAGATGGCTACGTGGAGGGAAACGGTTATATCGTTTCCTGGTGCGTAGGACATCTGGTTGGATTATGTGATGCATCGGAATACGATGAAAAATATAAAAAATGGAGATATGATGATCTGCCGATTGTGCCAGAATGTTGGAAACATAAGGTATTGGAAGGTACGAAAAAGCAGTTTGGAATCTTAAAGAAACTTATGAGAGATTCCAAAGTAGATGAAGTGATCTGTGCCACTGATGCAGGACGTGAAGGTGAGCTGATCTTCCGTCTGGTGTATGAGCAGGCAGGATGTAAAAAGCCGATGAAGCGACTCTGGATCTCTTCCATGGAAGAACAGGCAATTAAAGATGGATTTGCGTCATTAAAAGACGGTTCGTGTTATGACAGTCTCTATCAGTCAGCTCTTTGCAGGGCAAAGGCTGACTGGCTGGTGGGAATCAATGCGAGCCGTCTTTTTTCTGTTCTGTATAACCAGAATCTGAAAGTTGGAAGAGTACAGACACCAACACTTGCCATGATCGTGGATCGAAATCAGAAGATCAAGGAATTTACCAAAGAGAAATATTATATGGCTCATATCAAATTTGACGATATGGATGCGGTCACAGAGAATTTTCAGAAAAAAGAAGATGCAGATAAAGTGGCTGCAGAGTGTCAGGAGCGCATGTGCGAAGTGGAGAAGGATGATGTGAAAGAGAAAACGGTCCGCCCTCCGAAGCTTTATGATCTGACCACCCTGCAGAGGGAAGCTAACAGAATGTTTGGCTATACCGCACAGCAGACATTGGATGCTGTGCAGGAGATGTATGAGCAGAAGCTTGTCACTTATCCGAGAACAGACAGCCAGTATCTGACAGATGAGATGGGAGAAAGTACAGAAACTCTGATTCAGATGTTATTTGGGAAAATGCCTTATGCTGAAGGTCTGGAATATCAACCGGACGTGAGTAAGGTATTAAATTCAAAGAAAGTATCCGATCACCATGCGATTATCCCAACCATGGAAGTAGCCAAAGCAGATATTGGTGAACTGAAAGAACGAAGCCGCAAGATTTTGTATTTGATCAGTGCCAGGGTTCTGACAGCAACTGCAGATCCTTATATTTATGAGAGTCATAAATGTCAGATTACCTGCAATTATCATACGTTTTATCTCAATGCAAAGAAAACAAAACAGGAAGGGTTCAAGACAATTGAGAAAAAACTGAAACAGTTCTTTGGAATCATTGCAGAAAAAGAAGAGCCGGAGTTGGATATCTGGGCAGGCAAGCATTATGGTCCCTGTGATTCTTTTGTATCGGAGCATTTTACACAGCCACCGAAACAGTACACAGAAGATACCCTGCTTTCTGCGATGGAACGTGCAGGGAATGAAGAGCTGACCGAAGATACAGAAAAGAAAGGACTTGGTACTCCTGCAACAAGGGCAGCAATCATTGAAAAACTGATTCAGTCTGGCTTTGTGAAAAGGGAAAAGAAAAATCTGGTGCCGACAGATGATGGAAATGTGCTGATTACGGTTCTACCGGATGAGATTAAATCTCCGAAGATGACCGCAGAGTGGGAAATGGCATTGAATCATATTGCCCAGAATACAGAGACAGCAGATGAATTCCTAAATGGGATTACAGAGCTGATGCAGGAACTGGTTGCCAGGTATCAGGGGATTTCAGAAGAGAAGAAAAATCAGTTTCAGGGAAAGGCAAAAGGAGAAGTCATTGGCAAATGTCCCCGCTGTGGAGCAGATGTCAGGGAAGGAAAAGTAAATTTTTACTGTTCTGACCGGAAATGTGCTTTTACCTTATGGAAAAATGATAAATTTCTTGCAAGCCAGGGAAAAAAGATGGATAAGGTGGCAGCAAAGAAGTTCCTGTCTAAAGGAAAAATCCATTATAAGGATCTGGTATCAAGAAAAACAGGGAGACAGTATGAAGCAACTGTGGAGATGGTCGATCCCGGAGAGGGAAATGTACAGTTCAATCTTATTTTTCCACAACGATAAGTAGTGTATTGCAGGCAGTCTAAGGACTGTCTGTTTTAATACAAATATATGAAAGAGAGGACCTTAGCATGAAGAAAAAAGGTAATTTTAGAAAAGTAGTATCTGGCTTGCTGGCAGGCATGACAATGCTTAGTACAGTGCTGTCTCCGATGACGGCATATGCAGCGGAGATCCAGCCAGAGGAAAAACCTCCACTTTATGAGGAAGTGAAAGACCTTCTGGATGAAGATGAGGTGGTGACTGCCAAAGATTATGAAATTGAAACAGGCAGTGTATTTGATGTGAAATCAGATTACACGGGACTGGAAATCAAGGATGATAACAAGGTCAAAGTCACATTTGAGGAAGCAAAGAATGACAAGGATGAGGATTTTACGACAGATCATGCGGACACTTACAAAGCGGTCTATTATGTGGAACCGGTAAATCAAGAGCATCCGAAGTACCAGATCAGCCGAAAACTGATTGTGCGTGAGAAAGCAACAGAAGCTCAGACTGAAACTGCAGGGAGTGAAGCAGTGACCGAATCAGAAACCGCTGGCAGTGAACAGCAGACAGAGGAAGCGGAGGATTCAGAAGCAGACTCGGAGATTACCGATATTGACGCTGATGAATTTGATGATTTAGTAGAGCAGGCACAGAATCAGGATACCTATGATGAAGAATCAGGGTTAGAGCTTCATGATGTTTTGGAACAGGCAGGAGACGAAGGTGTGGATCTTGATGCTATGGAAGAGGGAGAGATTGCAACATTTGAAGCAGTTTCAGCTTATTCAGCAAGAAGTACACAGCAGGTAACAATTGAAAAAGGACCACTGTATAGATATGCAGATTATAATCTTGGAACCTATCTGACAGAGCCGTACTATATCAGCTACGGAAACGTCAGAGCAATTGCGTATTGTGTACAGCCAGCTAAGCCAGGACCTGGATCTGGAAATTATACAATTACAAAGATTGGAGACAATCAGGCGTTAGCAAAAGTGTGTTATTACGGCACAGATGCCGCAGGGAGCGAAAGCTTTTTTGCGAATAAACACACGGATTTTTCAGAAGGAAAAAGATTCATCATCATTCACATGGCTGCATCATATGCCAACGGAAGCAGTGATGCATTTTACGGAACCAATGCTACAGGAGAGGCTTTGGCAAAAGAACTCTATAATTATTGTGTGAATAAGCCGGAAATACCAGATGTAGCGATGTCATTTTCAAAGCCGGATGTAAAAGCTTATGTAGATAGAAATGTTCAGAGAACGGAGAACATTAAGTTCAACGCATCTTCCCAGCAGAAAATCACAATGGACTTACCAAAAGGAGTAAAGCTCCATAATGTATCTACTGGAACCGTAAGTGCGGCAGGTGCAAGCGTAACAATTGGAGGAGGAACCACGTTTTATCTCTCAGCTCCTCTGACACAGACAAGAGATGTAAGTGATACTTTTTCTGCAAAAATGAAGGGAAGTATTACAAAAGATTATTCAGCATATAAATTGACTACGAATGCAAGTGTTCAGGATCTGGCATTTGTATTTGGAGAAGGTGTTGCTGATGAAAAATATGTAAGCTTAAAGGTCTCATGGATTGAACAGGCTACGATCGAAATCGTAAAGAAAGACGATACAGCGAATGTCAATCTTGCAGGTGCAGTATTTGGCGTTTACAGCGATGAGGCTTGTACAAAGCTGATCACTCAGATGCCTGCAACAGATAAGAATGGAAAATCCTCTGTTACGATTATCAAGACACAGGATACCGTTTATCTGAAAGAAATCACAGCACCACAGGGATATGTAGTAAATGCAACGGCAACAAATGTAAAACTGGTAGCAAGTAAGACCTCAGCTGTAACCGTGGAAAATAAGGAGCAGCTTGCAGAGCTTACTGTTTATAAAGAAGGTCAGGTGCTTACCGGAGCAGAAGTCAGTGAGAGTGGAACCGTATTCCATTATGAGAACCGCAGACAAAAAAATGCTGTTTACAACGTGTATGCCGGAGCAGATATTGTGACTGCGTATGGTACAAAAGTGTACAGCAAAGGTGATCTGGTGAAAGAAAATCTGACAACAGGTGAGAATGGCTCTGTTACCCTGAAGAATCTCCATCTAGGAACTTATGTGGTAAAAGAAGCAAAAGCACCGGACAACTTCTATAATGGCGGCGAAGAAAAGACAGTGACGCTGACTTATGCCGGACAGAATAAAGAAGTTGTATTTGCGGATGTCACCTTCAACAATGAGCGTCAGAAAGCAGAAGTCACTGTAGTAAAACAGGATAAAGATACAAAGAAACCGCTGGAAGGTGGTATTTTCGCCCTGTATGCGGCAGACGATATCAAAAATGCAGATGGTGTAGTTGTTGTAAAGAAAGGCACCCTGATTGAGAAAGCCACTACCGGTGAGGATGGAAAGGCAAAATTCACAGCAGATCTGCCTATCAATCATTCCTATTCCGTAAAAGAAGACCAGGCACCAGAAGGCTATGTAAGAAATACAGAAGACGTGTATACGTTCAAGTTCTCTTACACCAATGATAAAGAAGCAACCGTATCTTTCGCCCATACCTTCAGCAATGACCGTGTGACAGCAAAAATCAATTTATTCAAAGTTGATAAAGAAACAGGAAAAGCCGTTCCGCAGGGCGATGCAACACTGAAAGGTGCAGTCTACGGATTATATGCCCGTGAAGATATCGTGCATCCGGATGGAGCAACCGGTGTGATTTATAAAGCAGGGGAACAGGTGGCTTCTCTTACAACGGATGAAAAAGGACAGGCTTCTGTAGATGGCTTATATCTTGGCAAATATTACGTCAAGGAGATCACACCACCGACCGGATACCTGGCAGATACAGAAGAACATGATCTTGAATGTAGTTATGAAGGTGATATGACTGCAGAAGTAAAAAGAGAATGCATTTCCAGTGAACAGGTGATCAAGCAGCCGTTCCAGATTATCAAAGCAGCCAACAATGGAAAGACCGATGCAGATCTGTTATCCGGAGCCGGATTTACAGTTTATCTGAAATCTTCCCTTACAAAGAAAGCAGATGGAAGCTATGATTTTGATTCTGCTAAACCAGTAGTGAGTGGAGAAAACGGAGCTACTGAGATTTTTACAGATGAAAAAGGTTATGCCTGCAGTATTCCATTACCATTTGGAAGCTATATTGTCCGTGAAACAACAACACCACACAATTACAAGCCAGTCGATGATTTTGAAGTGAATATCACAGAGAACCATCCGAATGAGCCACAGATCTGGCGTGTGCTTCTGGACAAAGAGTTCAAGGCAAAATTGAAAATTGTGAAAAAAGACGATGAAACAAAGAAATCAGTCCTGATTGCAGGAACAGAATTTAAGGTATATGACCTGGATAACAAAAAATATGTGGAGCAGGTAACTACTTATCCTGTGACAACCACACACAAGTCCTATTTTACAGACAGTCAGGGTTATCTGATCATGCCAAAGAACCTGAAAATCGGACATTACCGGATTGAGGAAGTCAACGCACCGGAAGGGTACACAATCAACAAGAATTATATGGAGATTGCTGTTGATGCAAACACTGCTTATCAGATGGATTCAGAAAGCGGCGATGCCATTATCACAGTTGATTACGAGAATCATCCGGTAAAAGGAAAGCTGACGATCTATAAAAAAGGTGAGATGCTGAGTGGATTCAAAAAGGATTTTGTTTATGAAGAAAAATATCTGAAAGGTGCAGAGTTTAACGTCTATGCAGCGGAAAATATCTACACACCGGATTATCAGAAAGATGAAAATGGAAACAGACAGCTGATTTATGCAAAAGATGCTCTGGTAACAACGGTAACGACCGGGGAAGACGGAAAAGCAGTTGCAGATAACCTGCCGCTTGGTTCTTACTATGTGGTAGAAAAAACAGCACCGGAAGGATTTGTTCTGAACCATGACAGATCGGATGTAGCATTTGTCTATGCAGATCAGGATACACCTGTGATCGAACAGGAAGTGACTGTTGGTGATGACAGACAGAAAGTTGCAATCCAGGTAGAAAAACAGGATGCAGAAAACGGAGCAACGGTAGAAGGTGCAGTCTTTGGCATTTATAACAAAGATGATATCAAAGCAGAAGGCAAAGTCATTGTCAACGCTGATACCCTGTTACAGGAAATGACTTCTGATAAAGATGGAATTGCTTCCTGTACGCTGGATCTGCCACTCGGACAGTATTATGTAAAAGAGTTAAAGGCACCGGCAGGATTCGTTTCTTCCGATGAAGTTCTGAATCTGGATGCTTCTTATCAGGGACAGGACGTGAAGACAGTAAAACTGAAAACAGTGAAGAAGAATCAGCCGACAACGGTTGAAATTACAAAATCAGATGTGACAACAGGTGTGGAACTGGATGGAGCAAAACTCACCGTTCTTGATAGAGAGGGGAATGTCGTAGATCAGTGGACTTCTGTAAAAGACCAGCCACATGTGATTAAACGACTGACCGTTGGGGAGGAATATACCCTTCGTGAAGAAATCGCACCGTATGGATATCTGAAAGCAACGGATGTGAAGTTCACACTGGAAGATACCGCAGAGATTCAGAAGGTAGAGATGAAAGATGAAGTGCCGACAGGACTTTTAATCATCAACAAAAATGGAGAATTTTTGGATAAAGTGACACTTCTGGACAATGTAAAAGGCACTGTGGAGCATCTCTTCGAATATGTAACCGGAAGCCTTACAGATGTGACTTTCGATGTATTTGCTGCGGAAGATATCAAAGCGGCAGATGGTGTCAGCAAAGATTATTACAAAGCAGATGAAAAAGTAGGAACTATTACTACAGATTCCAATGGTATTGCACAGATGGATAATCTCCCGGCAGGCAAATACTATGTGAAAGAAGTTAAAACTGCCCATGGCTATGTATTGGATGGAGAACCGAGATATGTTGATCTTTCCTACCGTGATCAGGACACACCGGTAATCACTTATGATGAAAAATGGCAGAATACCCGTCAGAAAGTAAAGGTTACTGTTCTGAAGAAAGAAAAAGATACAGACCGTGTTCTTGCAGGCGGCGTCTTCGGCCTTTATACCAGTGAAGATATCAAAAATGTAAACGGAGATGTGTTGCTTGAGAAAGATTCCCTCATCGAGCAGAAAGCAACCGATGAGAAAGGACAGATCACTTTTGCGGCAGATCTTCCAGTAGATGGAAAATATTATGTAAAAGAGAACAGTGCACCGGACGGATTTGTGACAACGGAAGAAGTGCAGGAGTTTACCTTTGAATATGCCGGAGAAGATCAGGCAGAAGTAAGCTATGATTTTACGTTTGAAAATCAGCCGACCACAGTGGAACTGACAAAAACAGACCTGACCACAGGCAAAGAACTTCCAGGTGCACACCTGAAAGTGACGGATGCAGATGGAAATGTTGTGGATGAATGGACTTCTACAGAAGAATCTCATGTGATCAAAGAACTTGTTGTAGGTAATGAGTATACCATGACGGAAACAAAACCGGCAGACGGATATGTTACTGCAGAGAGCATTACCTTTACGGTTGAGAATACAGCTGAGATTCAGAAGCATGAGATGAAAGATGATGTGACCAAGGTTCAGATCAGCAAGACAGATATCACAGGAGATACAGAGATTCCTGGTGCAAAACTAACGATTCTTGATAAGGACGATCAGGTAGTAGAGAGCTGGACTTCCACAGAGGAGGCACACTATATTGAAAAACTGCCAATTGGTAGATACACCTTACGAGAGGAACAGGCACCAAAAGGATATCTTTTGACATCGGATGTGACATTTGAGGTGAAGGATACTGGAGAAATCCAGAAAGTGGTTATGAAAGATGATACTGCCAAGGGAAAAGTCATTCTCAATAAGACAGATAAATCATCTGGGGAACCGCTGAAAGGAGTAGAATTTGAATTCCGTGACAGCAAAGGAAAGGTCCTGGAAACCTTAAAAACAGATGCTGCCGGTCATGCCGAGAGTAAGCTGTATGAGATTGCCGCATTCAAGAACGGCAAATATGATACAGCAATCAAGTATTATCTGGTGGAGACAAAAACACTGGATGGATACACACTGGATCAGACCAAGCATGAAGTGACATTTGCCTACGCAGACGACAGTACGCCGGTTGTAGAAGTTACTTTCAATCTGACAAATGAGAAACCGGAAGTTCCGGAAACACCAAGCACACCAGATGTGCCGCAGTCCCATGAAGAGACGAAGGTATCAGATGCACCGAAGACAGGAGATAACACAAATATCTGGCTGCCGATTCTGCTTCTGCTTATCTCTACCGGAGGCATGGCAGGACTTTATATCAGCAGAAAGAAAATCAGAAAACAGTAATCCTCAGTAAAGGGGGCCCTGAATCAGGGCTCCCTTTAAAATACAAAAATTCACAGAAAGGGACAGAAAAATATGATGAAAACAATGGAAAAGAGACAGGAAGCAAGAAAGAACCAGGAGAGAACTTTAAAAAGAATGATGGCTTATCAGAAAAAAGCCGAGCAGATGGTCAGCAGGAAAAGAATGAACCATCACATGATCAGAAAGGGGTAAAAGCGTATGATGAACAGAAAAGAATTTTATGAATATGTCAAAGATAATGTAAAAGACTATTTGCCGGATTCATATCAGAATGGAGAAATCCGTATTGAAGAAGTTGCAAAAAATAATGGATTAAGGTTGACTGGCATTTCAATTCCACAGGGTGATCAAAGAGCTGTGCCGATGGTATATCTGGATTCTCTTTATATGGAATATGTCAATGGAAAAAATCTGGATTCCTGTGTGGGTGATGTGGCAGATATGCGTATTGAAGTGCAGGACAAAGCGGCATTTATCAATATGGGTCTTCCGGATATTTTGGATTATGAAAAAATGAAGGACAAATTACAGGTGAGAATCTGTGACCGGGAATGGAATGAAGAACGCCTGGCTGATAAAGTTGTTACCGAACATGGAGATTTTGCAGCATATTACGCAGTGAATGTGGAAGAAAACGAGGGAGGAATTGGTAGTATTCCGGTTACTGTCAATCTTATGAATGAATGGGGTGTGACAGCAGAACAAATCCAGGCAGATGCAGTGGCGGCAGACAGAAATCGTGGTGTTGTTTTGATGGACATGAATGAAATGATAAAATCCATGATTTTTGGTGAAGAAGCAGAAAATCTTTTGAATGAAAAACTGAATGTTGAAGCAATGGAAAATCCAATGTTCTGTCTTTCAAATGCACAAAAAATGAATGGTGCATCACTGTTACTGCAGGAAGATATTCGTAAGCAGATCGGTGAATGCCTGGGAAGTGATTATTTTGTTCTTCCCTCTTCAATTCATGAGGTGCTGATTCTTCCTGATAACGGAATGTTTGAAGTACCGGAATTAAATGCCATGGTACAGGAAGTCAATGAGACGCAGGTAGAGAGGCAGGAACAGCTTTCGGATAAGGTTCAGTTCTGTGATGGAAAGACAGCAGTTATGGAAAATGCCGAACGCAGGGAAGCACGTCTGGAGAAAGAAAAAGCAGCAGAAAAAGCAACTGGGAGAACAGAAGCAAAAGGTGGAATCCATGGAAAACTGGAGAAAGCCAAGGCGGAGATCAAAGCAAAAGGGACAGATACAATCCCAAAGAATAGGGCGAAAGACCTTGCCTCAGTATTATAACGAGAAATAACGATGATTTTGAGGGGACTGTGTGAGCAGTCCCTAATTTTATGAAGATGGAGGAGAAAAGAATATGGACTGGTGTTTATATGGTGATGATAAAAGAAAGGAAATGGATAGAGATTTAAAACCGGAATATCTTTTGGATGACTTACGGAGATATCAGGATGTATTTGGTGAAGAATTTGGTGTAAAAGAGCTTCTTATGCTGGAGGATATCCGGGTAAAGGCTATGATTGCCGGAGCACTTGCAGATATGCCGGAATTTCTTATTGATCAGATTGGAAAAGCAAGTAACAGTAGTAATTTTCCTTCTATGACAAGGGCAATGGAACGGATTGCCGATGTTGTAGAAGAAAAGTGGGAAGAAGAAAGGGAGTAACAGATGGCAAATAAATTATATGCAATGGAACTTCTGACGGAGGAAGTGGCAAAGGATGTTGCTGCCAATCCGCAGGAATGGATGCGGTTTCTAAATACTGCATCCAGGCTGTACCGGTACACTTTTCCGGAACAGCTCTTGATCTATGCACAGCGTCCGGGAGCAACAGCCGTGGCATCCATGGAAATCTGGAACCAGAAGATGTACCGATGGATTAAAAAGGGGTCTAAAGGAATTGCCCTGATAGATAACACATCCGGACCAAAAACGAAACTCCGATATGTTTTTGATGTGCAGGATACTTATAAGGTAAAAAATCTGGGCAGAGATCCGCAGTTATGGAATCTTAATCCAGAAGGAGAACAACTGGTGGCAGATTATCTGCAGGAGCGGCTGGCACTGGAAGCAACAGAGGGAGGATTAGCAGAGGTTCTTCACCAGGCGGCAGAAGAAAGTGTGCAGGCCTGGTTGCCGGATGCTTTCGACGAACTGCAAATGGATGTAGCCGGCACTTTTCTGGAAGATCTGGATGAACAGAATCAGAAAGTGGAGTTCCGGGAACTGATGACAAACAGTGTCTGGTATGTGTTACTGAACCGATGCGGACTGGATGTGCAGGAATATCTTGATGCAGAGGATTTTCGTCATATTACAGATTTTAACCAGTTAAAGGTTATTGGACACCTTGGAAGTTCTGTGAATGAGATCAGCAGACCGGTATTGATGCAGATTGGACGATATGTGTTGAATGACTTGGAAAAAGATCTGAAAACGGTTGCAAAAGAAAAAGAAGTAGCTTATAATGAATTTAACACGTTAATTCGTGAAAGTAAAACAAGGAACACAGAAGATAGAGGAGAAAATAAGGAGGAAACAGAGCATGAGAGAGATCACTTACAGCCAGAATGGAGAGTACCAGATTCCGGATATCAGTCTGGAGGAGACGAGAGGAACGATCGGGAAGTACGGATTGATGAGGAAAGAGTATCTGAGAAACCACAAAGTAGCCAGATTCAACATTCTGACCTTACAGAACCGTCTGGACAGTCATCTGATGGAAATCGACAGCCAGGCAAGGCAGAGAGTAGACAACCTGATGTCAGAACTTCTGGAGAAAAACCCGGCACCGGACAAAATGGCAGACGGGATGGCATGGACCAGACACATGAACCAGATCAAAGCACAGGCAGAGGAACTGGTAATTCAGGAGATTATTTACAATTAAGTCTGTTCCCGACAGAAGAGGAACAGTTAGGAGAAATAAGGAAAGCGGCAGCTGCATTAGAACAGCCAGCCGCTTTTCTTATTTCTGATGAAGTAGTAGATGATATTCTCCGCACGGGAAGTGGACAGAAAAATACACTGTTTCATATTACGGCAAGACTGATTGAAGGTCTGGATAATGAAGAAATGCAGAACTTCCTGAAGGAGGAATATGAAACAGGTGGAAAAGGATTTACCATAGATGGACAGAAAATCAGTATCTGGTATGACAATGATGGTATCCGTATCCGACGGGGAGATTCCGCCAGAAGAAACTTTGATCGCATGGTTACGTGGGAAGAAGCGGCGGACAGAATCCGGGATATGTATGAGGATAGAAGTTACGTGGATAATCTGATTTCCAATAACGCCATTGAACAGGAGCAGGAAGAAATGACCAATCTTCTTGCACTCCATTTTCGGGATACCAGCAGAAACCGGGAGGAGCAGCAATCATATTCGGATTGGCAGGATGTCGTGCGGGAAGCTTGGACAGATTCAGCGGAAGCAGATGCAATTGCCCATCGCTTTGAATGGCTGCAGAAAGATATGGATGAGAATCCAGAAGATTATCGCAGGTGGGAGATTCAGCATAATCCGGAATATTTCCAGCGTTTTCAGGATCTCCAGAGGGAGCGTTCCTGGGTAGACCAGAAATTTACGGTCGAACGTCCGGCCCTTTCCTTTATCACACAGGATGAGATAGATGCAGTCCTTAGAAGAGGCGGGATCACTGCCGGAGGACGGAATCGGATCTATGAGTATTTCATGGAACATCACGATATAAAGGATGCAGCTGAGTTTCTGAAAAATGAGTATGGTACAGGTGGAGCAGCACCTGGGATACCGGGAGCGTATGAATCCGATGCTTCCCATGATGCGAAAGGATTAAAACTTGCGAAAGGGAAGATTGGCAGTCCAGATGTAGAAGTTCTATTAAAGTGGAATAAGGTTGCAGAACGTGTCCGTCAGCTGATTCGCACCGATGATTTCTTATCACCGGAAGAACTGGAAAAGTATGAAGAACGGCAGGAAGCACAGAGACAGGCGGATCTGGAAGGAGCTCAGCAGGCTTTGGAAGTGGAGCAGGAAGGCTCTGATCAGCAGGAAATACGAGAGGAAAATCAGGAACCGTCGGAAGTTGAGACACAACCGGAAGCAGTAGAAGATGCAGAAAAAAAGGAAGATATAACACCAGAACAGTCTGATATTCCAGCAACAAACTTCCATATCACAGATGATGAACTGGGACAGGGAACACCAAAGGAAAAGTTCCGTGCTAATATCATGGCAATCCAGCTTTTAAAGAAATGCGAGGAAGAAAACCGCAATGCCACACCAGACGAACAGGAGATTTTATCCCGATATGTAGGCTGGGGAGGTCTTGCTGATGCTTTCGATGAAACAAAATCCGCATGGGAGACGGAATATCTGGAATTAAAGACAGTCCTTACACCGGAAGAATATGCAGCAGCCAGAGCTTCTACCTTAAATGCCCATTACACACAGCCAATCGTGATTGAAAGTATGTATCAGGCGTTGGAAAATCTGGGATTTACAAAAGGAAATATCCTGGAGCCATCCATGGGTGTTGGTAACTTCTTTGGAATGCTTCCTGAGAAGCTGAACCAGTCAAAACTCTATGGTGTGGAACTGGACAGTATCAGCGGTAGAATTGCAAAACTGCTTTACCCAGATGCCAATATCCAGATTAAAGGTTTTGAGAAGACAGATTATCCGAATGATTTCTTCGATGTGGCAATCGGAAATGTGCCATTTGGAGCTTATAAAGTGAATGACAGGCAATATGACCGCTATAATTTTATGATTCACGATTATTTTCTGGCAAAGACAATCGACCAGTTGCGTCCGGGTGGTGTGGCAGCTTTGATCACAACAAAAGGAACCATGGATAAAGCATCACCGGAAGTCCGAAAGTATCTGGCAGAACGTGCCGATCTCCTTGGAGCCATCCGCCTGCCGAACACAGCATTCAAAGCAAATGCAGGAACGGAAGTCAGTGCAGATATTTTATTCTTCCAGAAGCGTGACAGCATGACAAAAGAGATGCCGGAGTGGGTGAATCTTGGAAGTGATGCCAATGGAATTACGGTCAATCAGTATTTTGCAGACCATCCGGAAATGATTCTGGGTGAGATGAAAGAGGTATCCGGTCCGTATGGTATGGAAACAACCTGTATGCCGATAGAAGGTGCTGATCTTGAAGTCCAGCTTGCAGAAGCTGTCAGGAATATTCATGGAAATATGGCACCTGCAGTTGATGTGGATGCAGAACTGGATGATGTACCAGAGAGTATCCCGGCAGATCCGAATGTTCGTAATTACAGTTATGCGGTTGTAGATGATCAGGTATATTACCGTGTTAACTCTCTGATGAATCAGGTAAAGATGCCTGCCGCTACTGCAGAACGTGTAAAAGGTATGGTGGAGATCCGAGACACGGTGCGTGAACTGATTGCCATGCAGATGGAAGAATCCGTAACAGATGAAGAAATTCACAAACAGCAGGAGAAATTGAATCAAGTATATGATGCTTACACAGCAAAGTATGGAGTCATCGGAAGTAATGCAAACAAGCGGGCGTTTTCTGATGACGCTTCTTATTGTCTGTTGTGTTCTCTGGAAGACCTGAACGAAGATGGAACATTGAAGCGAAAAGCAGACATGTTTACGAAACGAACCATCAAAAAGGCAGTGGCGGTAACCAGTGTGGAAACTGCGACAGAAGCCTTAGCATTATCATTGAATGAAAGAGCAAAGGTGGATCTGTCCTATATGGCACAGCTGACAGGAAAGACAGAAGAAAAAATCACGGAGGAACTGGTTGGAGTTATATTTAAGAACCCACTGACAGACCAGTGGGAGAGTGGAGATGAGTATTTATCTGGAAATGTCAGGGAGAAGTTAAACACAGCAAGAACCTTTGCAGAGAATCACCCGGAATTCACACCGAATGTCCGTGCATTGGAAGCAGTTCAGCCAAGAGAACTGGAAGCATCTGAAATCGAAGTAAGGATTGGAGCAACCTGGATTGAACCATCGGATTATCAGGACTTTATGAGGGAACTGCTTCATACTCCGTGGTATCTTGCACAGAAGGAGATACAGGTAAAATATTCTGAGGTGAATGGTGAGTGGCGGATTACCGGGAAAAATGCAGACAGTCCAAGAAATGCGTTTGCCTATGCAACGTATGGAACCGAGAGGGCAAATGCTTACCGGATTCTGGAAGATACACTGAATCTGAAAGATGTTCGTATCTATGATAAGAGTGTCAATGAAAATGGGGATGAGATTCGTGTCCTCAATAAAAAAGAAACTATGCTGGCATCACAGAAACAGGATGCCATGAAAGCAGCATTTAAGGATTGGATTTTCAAAGATCAACAGAGACGTGAAAGACTGGTAAGAGTTTATAATGAACGGTTTAACAGTATCCGTCCCCGTGAATACGATGGCAGTCATCTGACTTTCCCAGGAATGAACCCGGAAATTGAACTTCGCCCACATCAGAAAAATGCTGTCGCACATCAGCTTTACGGGGATAATGTGCTTCTGGCTCATGTAGTAGGAGCTGGGAAGACCTACGAGATGGTAGCGGCTGCAATGGAGAGCAAACGTCTGGGATTATCACAAAAGAATCTATTTGTCGTGCCGAACCATCTGACAGAGCAGTGGGGAGCCGAGTTCCTGCAGTTATATCCGGGAGCCAATATCCTGGTGGCAACCAAGAAAGATTTTGAACCGGCGAACCGGAAAAAGTTCTGTGCCAGAATCGCTATGGGAAACTATGATGCGATTATCATCGGTCATTCCCAGTTTGAGCGTATCCCAATCTCTGATGAGAGGCAGGAAGCCATGCTGCGGAAGCAGATTGACGATCTGGAAATCGCAATCCAGAGTGCAAGATATGAGCAGGATGGCGGCCGCTATACGGTAAAGCAGATTGAAAAGACCAGAAAAACGCTGATGACAAGACTGGAGAAGCTGAATCAGAAAGAGAAAAAGGATAATGTAGTTACCTTTGAAGAACTGGGAGTGGATCATCTGTATGTAGACGAGGCACACAGTTATAAAAATGCGTTCCTTTATACAAAAATGAGAAATGTAGCCGGAATTGCCCAGAACGAAGCACAGAAATCAGCAGATATGTTTAATAAATGTCAGTATCTGGATGAGATTACCGGTGGAAAAGGCATTACCTTTGCAACGGGCACACCGATCAGCAACAGCATGACGGAACTTTATGTCATGCAGAGATATCTGCAGAACAGCAAATTACAGAATATGGGCTTGGGATTATTTGATTCCTGGGCATCCACGTTTGGAGAGGTTGTGACCAGCATTGAACTTGCACCGGAAGGAACCGGATACCGAGCAAAATCCAGATTCGCCAGATTCTATAATATCCCGGAACTGATGAATATGTTCAAGGAGATTGCAGATATCAAGACTTCGGATCAGTTGAATCTTCCAGTACCGGAAGCGGAATACGAAACTGTAGTATTGAAACCAACAGAACAGCAGAAAGAAATCGTAGCAAGCCTAGGAGAGCGTGCGGAAGTGGTAAGAAACGGTGGCGTAGATGCTAGTGTAGACAATATGCTGAAAATTACCAATGACGGAAGAAAACTGGCACTGGATCAGCGATTGGTCAATGAACTATTGCCAGACGATCCGGGCAGTAAAGTGTCGGTCTGTGCAGAAAAAAGCTATGAAATCTGGAAAGATACAGTTGTACAGAAATCGGCGCAGATCATTTTTTGTGACTTGAGCACACCGAAAGGCGATGGCAGTTTCAATGTTTACGATGACTTGAAACAGAAGCTGATGGCGAAAGGTGTACCGGAAAAAGAAATTGCATTCATTCATGATGCAAATACCGAAGCAAAGAAGACGGAGCTGTTTGGAAAAGTAAAATCTGGGCAGGTTCGTTTTTTGATTGGTTCAACAGCAAAGATGGGTGCCGGTACCAACGTGCAGGATCGTCTGATTGCTCTGCATCATCTGGATATTGGCTGGAAACCGTCTGATCTGGAGCAGAGGGAAGGACGTATCATCCGGCAGGGAAATCACAATAAAAAGGTTCATATCTTTCGGTATGTGACAGAATCCACCTTCGACAGCTACATGTGGCAGTTGATCGAAAATAAACAGAAGTTCATCTCCCAGATTATGACGAGCAAAGCACCGGTCAGAAGCTGCGAAGATGTGGACGAAGCGGCACTGTCCTATGCAGAGGTTAAGGCACTGGCAACTGGAAATCCGGCAGTAAAAGAAAAGATGGCACTGGACGTGGATGTGGCAAAACTGAAACTTTTAAAAGCCAATCACATGAATAACCAGTACCGTCTGGAAGATGATATTGCAAGAAATTTTCCACAGCAGATTGCAAAATTGACCGAGACTATTGATAGCTACAAAGCGGATATTGCCCATTATCAGGAGCATAAAATCACAGATCCAGAACAGTTTTCCATGGAGATCAGCGGCAAAGTATTTACAGAAAAGAAAGAAGCAGGAGCGGCACTACTGGCAGTCTGCAAGGACATGAAAGCAGTCGATGCAGCAATGGATATCGGAAACTATCAGGGATTCAACATGAGAATCCAGTTCGACAGCTGGAGTAAGGAGTTTATCCTGTCTGTGAAGCATGAATCGGTATCGAAAGTTCATTTGGGAGCAGATGCCCTGGGAAATATCACCCGTATCAATAATCTTCTGGAAAGCTATCCGGAGAAACTGGCAGAAGCGGAGCAACGATTGGAAACGGTACAGGAGCAGCTTACAAATGCCAAAGAGGAAGTTGGAAAGCCATTCACAAAAGAAGAGGAACTGAACCAGAAACTGGAGCGACTGTCAGAACTAAATGCCCTTCTTAATATGGATGAACGGGAAGACACAGAAGCAGAGCAGTCAGAATCGAAAGAGAAAGAAGAACGACCGGCACGTGGTTCTATCCATGAGAAATTGCAGATTTATAAAGAAAAAAGCCAGCGGGAAAGCGAGAATGGCAGGGAAGATAGAAAAAGGGACTTCGGTCTGGAATAAGAAAACAGGAAAGATGGCATAATTTGGTAGAAAGAATGTTCTGCCGGTTATGCCACTTTTGGGAATACAGGAGGAACTTATATGGCGAGAAACATGATAACAGGAATAGAAACGCAGAAAATGCAGGAATATACACAGGAACAAATAGACCGTGCAGAACACATGGGAATAGCAATTCCAGCGGACGTAAAAGAACAGATTTTTGAATATGCAAATCTGGTTGGCGAAGAAGAGAAAGTAAGGACGCTGGTAAGAAATCTGGCAGATGCAGTCAATCGGTCAGATGAAGATAGAGTAGAGGAACTTCTGGATGATGCCCAAATGGATATTCAGGACTTACCAGATCCAACCATAGGCAAGCTGGAACTTCGGGATTATGGATATACAGCAGAGGATATGGTGCCGCTTAGAAAAGCAGCAGCCCTGGATTATCACAGAATGGGTTCTAAAATCTATTGCCTGGGTAGTGATGGCAGCAAGGGAGAGTATGCAAGTAAAGAAATGATACAGGCACATGAAGGGCTGTTTGGCATGGAATCACAGATGTGGGAACGGATAAGGGATCAGGATCTGGATTATGCAGATGAAGATTTTGGAGCATTTCAGGAGCCGATGAATGTGATTGGACAGGAAGAAGCTCTGAAATTATATGATGCCGGAGCAGATATCTATCTGATTACCAATTTTTCATCACCAATCTATGTTACAGAGCGAATGGAGATTGAACGAGGTCCGGAGCATTATCAGATGTCTACAGAAGAACTGGAACGATTCCGCAATTTGGAATGGGAGATGCAGAAATATCCGCAGATTCAGTCTTTGAAAGAGGCAAATCTGCTATTAGGGACAAGACGAACATTCGGTATTTATCAAATAAGAGATGGTTTGCCAGGTGAAAACTATGCGTTTATGAATATGAGCTTCATTGAAAGTCACGGGATGCAGATTAAAAAAGAAGACTATGAACTGGTCTATGTGGGAGAATTATTTGGAAATATGTCGCTAGATGATATATTTGAACGATTCAACATCGACAGACCAGAAGACTTTCGAGGACATTCCCTGTCTGTCAGTGATATCGTAGTTCTGAATGAGGGGGGAAAGGTAACCGCTCATTTTGTAGACAGTATCAGTTTTGAACAGCTAGATTCTTTCCTGAATCTGGAAGAACAGGTTCTTAGTGAACTGGCATATGAGGTAGGAGAACGTTACTTTGCTATTCAGAGAACAGAAGGAGGATATGATTATTCCTTTTACGATGAAGATTTCCGCCTGATGGATGGTGGCGTCTATGAAAATGGTGAAATTTCTATTGAAGAAGCGGCAGAGGAACTTTTGGAAGACGAAGGATGGACTGGAGAACGCATCCGTGGGGATTATGATCAGTTGATGAAAAAGGTAGAAGAAATGGATGAGGTTGTAATGGCAGAGATTCAGAAAAGCCAGGGCGAATATAAGCCATTGGCAAAGGTAGAAGAACTGGAAGAGGCAAATTATAACATGATTGATAATGTCCTCAATAATATGCCACCGAAGAAAGAACCGTATCTGGAATACTTTGCCGCAGAATGTGATGAGTTCCATGATATGGGAGCTTATGAAAAAAGTACCGATGTTAATCAGATTGCTGCGGTTTATGAAAAATATAGGGAGAATCCTGAGAATGCCTATCGAGTATGCAGTATGGGGATTATCTATCGTGATCCGGAAGACAGTTACTATGATGATGCTGAATTTGCAATCGTAAAAGGAAATACAGTACTTGGAAATCTGATGGACGATGTTCGATTTTATGGAGAACTTGCACTGATACGGGAAGGGATTGAGAAAATTCATGATGCATTGCCGGACTATAAGTATGTACCAATGCGGGATGTTCGGGAAGCAATGTATCCAGAGAAGATGACCACAGAACAGTTGGCAGAGGCATTGGATGAGATTGCAGAAGCTTTTGATCCGTATGAGTATCGAGATAATGTGGAGACGGGAGAAAATACGGTACAAGAGGTGATGTTGGATTTGCAGAGTGGCAATACACATTCTTATATTTCTTATCTGAAGGATATTGTAGACGAAGAATGTGACCAGTCTGTGCGTGCAGGTGTATTGATTGAAAGACTGAAAGTCTATGAGCCGGAGTTTCCAAAGAATCTGGAACCAATGGTGTATGTAAACTATTGTGAAGAAAGTGCTCTCATGAATCCAAGATGTCAGAAGTTATCCGAGCTGGATGCAAAAACAGCAGAAATGGATAAAGAATGGTATGCAAAACGTGATTCGAAGACAGAGGAACCTACAAAAATCACAAAGATATATGTGACTGTATATTATGCGGAAAAAGGTGAACAGATGCTGCATCATTTCAAGAAGTCAATAGATATTGGAAATGGACATGGCGGTATTGTGAGTCAGTTGAAGTATGATAATGAAATGAAGCTTACAGATGAGTATTGGATCAATTACCAGAAAGGTAAAGGAAGTGAAGAGTTCCAAAAATATATGGAAGATCTGACAGACATGCAGAATCATGTGCTTCCGTATCTGCAGAGCTTTTGCAATCTGGAAGAAAAAGGTGTGAAAGAGAGACGAGAACAGCAGATAACGGAAAGAAATGAAGGAAGAGCAGATGAGCGGGGAACAAGTACCGAAGCGAATGCAGTGGTCAAGGATGCAGGAAAAGCAGATAGGAAACAGGTACAACAGAAGCAGGCGGTAGTTGGAAAAGATAAGAAATTATCCATTCATGAACGGCTTGAGATTAATAAGAGGATTATTCAAGAAAAGCAGGGAAAAGATAAGCCGGAGAGAGGGGCTGATCGGGGTGTGAGATAAGTATAATATTATAATTCTAATGAAGGATGTAGGGAGTCAATCCCTGCATCCTTTTTTAATGCGTAAATATGGATTGAACGTTATAATGAAAGCAGATTGGAGATGTTTTTCTTCTAACCACACCAATTAGGAAAAGAGTATCTGTAGCAGATAAATTCAAAAGGTTTGTGAATAAATTAAAAAAGATATTCAATATTTGAAAAAAGATATGTGATATTTGTAAATGCGAATTGTACAAGGAGTTTTTTGTGTGATAAAATAATTTTGATATTGATTGCACATTAAACGGAGGAAAAGAGGATGGCAATTAGTTATAATGGATTATGGAAACAGTTAATTGACCACGGAATGAAAAAAGGAGATTTGTGTGCCAAGACTGGTCTTAGCTCCAGTACAATAGCAAAGATGACAAACTGCGAGTCGGTGAAACTATCTGTTTTGGAAAAAATCTGCAAAGAGTTGGATTGTAACTTTGGAGATTTGATTGACTATGTACCAGATAACAAAGAAAAGTAAATTACCTTATGGAGGAAAATGTAAATGGCTACGAGAAGTGCAAAAATAGATCAGAAAGCAGACCTAATATGGGCAATAGCAGATAAGCTTACCGGTGTATATAAACCACATGAATATGGAGATGTTATATTACCACTTACAGTAATCAGACGTTTTGACTGTATTCTCTCAGATACGAAGGATGCGGTATTACAGAAATACGATGAAGTAAAGAATCTTCCAATGAAAGATATTTTACTTCGTAAGGCTTCAAAAAAGGATTTTTACAATACAAGTAAATATACATTTGAAAGACTTATGGATGATCCTGACCACATTGAGGAGAATTTTAGAGAGTATCTGAATAAATTTTCAGCAAATGTGCGGGATATTCTGGAAAAATTTAAGTTTGATGGACACATCACAACGATGGCAAATAAGGGGATTCTGTATATTGTTTTAAAGGAATATACAACAGACAGAGGAAATCTTCATCCGAATGAAATCTCTAACCTTGAAATGGGATATATTTTTGAAGAAATTATAAGAAGATTCTCTGAGTCTCATAATGAAGATGCAGGACAGCATTACACTCCAAGAGAAGTTATCCAACTTATGGTTAATATTCTCTTCTATGATGATAATGACATCCTTTCTGGCAATAATGTGGCAAAGACAATTTATGATCCTGCCTGTGGAACCGGAGGTATGCTTTCTGTAGCAGAGGAATATTTACATAGTCTGAATGCATCTACAGAGCTTGTATCGTTCGGTCAGGAAATCAATGACCAGACATTTGCAATCTGTAAGGCTGATATGCTGATTAAGGGTAACAATGCTGATTATATCAAGGACGGAAACACATTATCGGATGACCAGTTTGCAGGCAGTACCTTTGACTATATCCTTTCAAATCCGCCGTTTGGACGTGAATGGAAGAATGAAAAGGCAAAAGTAGAGGAAGAGGCTAAGCTTGGCTTTGGAGGAAGATTTGGAGCAGGACTTCCGGCTGCAAGCGATGGACAGATGCTTTTCCTTATGACAGCAATATCAAAAATGAAAGATATTGATAAGGGTGGAAGTAGAATTGCAATCATTCATAATGGTTCACCACTCTTTACAGGAGATGCAGGAAGCGGACCTTCTGAAATCAGAAGACATATCCTTGAAAATGATTTGCTTGAGGCAATCATTGCTTTACCGAATGATATTTTCTACAACACAGGAATTGCAACCTATATCTGGGTATTGTCAAATAAAAAGGCAGGTACAGTCAGAGAGGGGAAAGTACAGCTTATCAATGCCAATGAGATGTTTGTGAAGAGAAGAAAAGCATTGGGAAATAAGCGAAATGATATATCTGAGGAGGATATCGCTGAGATTACAAAGATATATGGTGATTTTAAAGCGAGTGAAATCAGCCAGATTTACGATAACGAGGATTTTGGTTATACAAAGATAACAGTAGAAAGACCGCTCCGTGATGACGAGGGAAATCTTGTTCTAAAAAAAGGTAAAAAACAGCCCGATAAAAATCTTCGAGATACAGAAAATGTACCTTTGAAAGAGGATATCAAAGAATATTTTGAGAGGGAAGTATTGCCATTTGCACCAGATGCATGGATTGATGAGAAAAAATCAAAGGTGGGATATGAGATTCCGTTTACAAGATATTTCTACAAGTATGAAGCACCAAGACCATCTGCAGAAATCATGACAGAGATTATGGATTTAGAGATAGAATTATCTGGAAGTCTTGAGGAGGTATTTGACCTATGAGAGAGATGAGAGATAGCGGAGTAGAATGGATTGGAGAGATACCAAAAGATTGGAATTGTTGTAAACAGAAATATAGATTTACACTTATAAATGGACGTGCATTTAAGGATAATGAATTCGAAGAAGATGGAACTTATAGAATTTTGAGGGTGGGCAATTTATTTTCAAATCCAGTTTGGTATTCGTCAAGTTTAGAATTGGAGCCTGATAAGTATTGTGAAAAGGGAGATTTGATTTATGCTTGGTCAATGTCATATGGACCATATATTTGGAATGAAGAAAAGGTGATTTATCATTATCACATTTGGAAAACTAAATTGGTTTCGGATATGGACAAGATGTTTTCATATTATTATTTGCAGGCACTTACAGAATCAATAAAATCGCAAACTCATGAGACTACAATGGGATTTGTAACAATGGGAATTATGAATAATTCCTATATTGCATATCCAAGAAATATAAAAGAGCAAAAAAAGATAAGCTTCGTGTGATGTTTGCGAGAATCAGTGTATCTATGCTTGAGCCGGATCTGGTAATCATGGATGAGTTTCAGAGATTTAAGTTTCTTTTGTCATCCGATGACAGTGAGCTTGGTATTCTTGCACACAGTTTCCTTAGTGGACATGATACAAGGGTACTTCTGTTGTCGGCTACACCATATAAATTGTATTCTACCCTTGAAGAGATAGATGAAAATCAGCTTGATGAGCATTATGCAGAGTTTTTTCAGGTTATGAACTTTCTTTTTGATGATGAAGTCAAAGACATTAAATTTAAGGAAGTGTGGAAGAATTATTCCCATGCTCTAAGTGAGTTGAAGGCAGGGGACAGTGCAATTATCCGTATGAAGGAGCTGGCAGAAAATGCCATGTATCAGGGAGTCAGCAGGACAGAGCGTATATCTGTCATGGATTCCGGTGATTATACGGATGACAGCAGCGTGAAGCATCATTTGCAAATAGATGAAAATGACATAAACTCCTATATACAGATGTCACGATTGTTGTCAAAAACGGATTCAAATCATTCTTTACCGGTAGATTATGCAAAGAGCTGTCCGTATCTTATGTCCTTTATGAAGAAATATAAGATTAAAGAGCAGATTGAAAAATATTATATAAAACATCCAGATGAATTTGGAAGTGAAAGAGAACAATGTCTCTTGTGGCTGAATCGCAATAAAATCAATAAATATGATGAACTGCCGAAAACCAATGCAAGGCTTGAGGCACTGAAAGAAAAAGCATTTACCGGCGGTGCAGAAAAATATCTGTGGATTCCTCCATCACTGCCATATTATGAGATGCAGGGAGCATATAAAAACAGCAAAGGCTTTTCAAAAATACTTGTATTTTCTGCATGGGAGATGGTTCCACGAATGATAGGTGCGCTTGTTTCCTATGAGGCGGAAAGACTTACAGTTGGAAAACTGGTACATCAGATAAAGAATCAGGATAAGAAGAATACGGGGTATTTTGCGGAAGGTTCGAGACGATACCCGGTGGCAAGGCTCAGGTTTAATGTTTCAAATGGAGAAGTAAGAGGCATGAGTCTGTTTGCACTGCTTTATCCTTCAAAGACACTTTCTGATATGTATTTACCGATTGAGTCATTGAATAATCATGAATCATTAGAAGTAATAGAGAAATCTGTACGGCTGAAACTGAAAGAGAAGCTTGCGATAATCGAAGAAAAGTATGGTGATTCGGGTAACAATAAGGAAGATGCCAGGTGGTATTATCTTGCACCGATGCTCATGGATGGAGTCATCTATGCAAAGCATTGGATAGAGGATATTGTGTGGGAAATGAATACAGACGAAGAGGATACAACATCTGAGGTCAGAAGCAGTTCAAAGGATAAGAGAAATAAGGGCTTTATTGCTCATATTGATAAGCTAAGAAGTTATTTGGATGCCCCGGAGGAGATTCATCTTGGAAGAAAGCCGGAGGATCTTCTGGAAACATTGGTAAATATGGTACTGGGTTCGCCAGCAATATGCATTTATCGTTCTAATGGAAGAAGCACAGCCAGAGCAACATCGCTTGCAAAGGTATTTGTCAATAATTTCAATTTGCCGGAGTCAACAGCTATCATTGATCTTGCTTATGGCAGATGCAGGGATGATAATTCCCATTGGCAGAATGTACTTAAATACTGTAAAGATGGCTGTTTTCAGGCAATGATTGATGAATATATCCATATGCTGAAAGAAACAGCAGGTTTTCAGTCGGATGGAAATCAGTATCAGATTGTGCATGACATGATGATGGATTCATTGAAGATACATACAGCCACCTATATCGCTGATACTTATCCTGATTTCAAAAAACGTATTAACGGAGCTGACAGGAAGAGTGATGGATGTCGAATAAGGTCGAGTTATGCAGTTGGATTTACAAAGGATGCAGGAGATAATTCCAAGGTAGTCATGCGTAAAGAAAATATCAGAAATGCCTTTAACTCACCAATGCGTCCATTTGTGCTCGCCACAACATCAATCGGACAGGAAGGATTGGATTTTCATAATTATTGTCGTGTGATTATGCACTGGAATCTTCCAAGTAATCCCATAGATGTAGGACGGATTTTGCGGACATTCAAAATAAAAAAGAATGTGGAGGTAACAGACAATGGCAAAATCATTATTTGAGGAACTGGGCGGCAAATACGAAAGGCAAGGGGATTATTTGATACCGTGCT